>DAORDI010000030.1:0-30839 GCA_035345895.1 Leptospiraceae bacterium | reverse complement strand
TCTTTCAGAATGGCCGAGCAGAACAGTTTTGATTCCAAAGTCTTTGATCTGATCAACAGAGGTTTCTCCAGTGTATGCTGCAAGCCCGGACGGATAAATATTCTGAACTCCTGTTTCCACTTTTGTGCCTTTGAACTGTTCTGAAACATATGCAAGATGAACTGCTGAAGGGAAAACCAGAATGCTGTGGTCTGTTTTCTTTGTTTCCAGACCCTTTTTGATTCCAGTTACAAGATCTTCCATATTTTTTTTGTCCAGATTCATTTTCCAGTTTCCGGCAATGATTGTTCTTCTCATAAGTTCTCCTGTTTTAACAGATGCAGTCAGCCGTGAGTGCATACCGATCTGCTTCTTTGCAGAAATTTATCTGCAAGAATCCCTATATTTCAAAAATACACGGTCAGCACAAGTGTTTTTGTTCAGATGACAACATATTCCTTTATATAACTGTATTTAAGGGATTTTCTTTTAGGGAGCAGTGCAATGAGTATCGTCAGAATTCCTACACGTCCTGCAAACATTACGAAGCAAAGAACTGATTTGCTTGCAGTGCTCAGATTGGAAGTGATTCCTTTGGAAAGACCGACGGTTCCGAAAGCGGAAACAGCTTCAAAACAGATATCCAGAAAGGACAGTTTGGGATCAAAGATCAGCATAAGGAAAATGGCAGAGAATATCACAAAGAGTGAAAGCACGATGGTTGCCGATGCACGGTACAGGGAACTGGGATGGATTTCCTTTCGGAAAATTTCCACTCTGTCCTTGCCTCTCACAAAATCAAATATCTGCATCAGACTGATTGCAAATGCAGTGGTCTTGATGCCTCCCCCCGTTGAATTGGGAGATGCACCTACCCACATAAGAAACAGTGAGAGAAAAGTCATCGGCATTCCCAGTTTTGCCATATCAAGAGTATTGAACCCGGCTGTCCTTGTGCTGACAGAGTAGAAAAAAGCCTGGAACAGTGAATCATCGAAATCCAGACCGGAAAGAGTGTTCTGTTTTTCCAGAAAGAAATAGGATATTCCGCCGAACAGTATGAAAATGAAACTTACAGTAATCGCAAGTCGGCTGGATGTATTCAGTTTCATTGTTCTGCCTTCTTCCGTCATAAATTTTGTCCACACCTGTGCAATGACTGGAAAGCCTATTCCTCCAAGCACAATCAGAATCATAATTACCATCAGAAACTTTTTTTCATACATAATAAAATCTTCTCCCAGGTTCCTGCTGAAAAGAGAGAAGCCTGCATTGCAGAATGCAGAAACTGAATGAAATACAGAAATAAAAATTCTTTCAAAAAAAGAATATTTTGTATTGTCAGGGAAATGAATATAAAGCATTGCTGCGCCGGCAGACTCAATGATCGCAGTCTGCATTGTGATGTCTTTGACAAGTTTTGCCACTCTGCCGAGAGTTTCTTCGCTGAGTATGTCCTTCATTAGCAGTTTGTCATTCACTGAGGCCTGACCGGCCAGATAGATGGAAAAAAAACTGGTGAGTGTAATCAGTCCAAGCCCTCCTATCTGAATGAGAAACATAAGTATGATTTGACCAGTGAAGGAAAGTGAAACAGAGATGTCTATTGTTGAAAGCCCTGTCACACAGGTTGCGCTGATGACTGTAAAGAATATGTCTATGAGCGGTATTTCCGCCGTATGTGCTTTTGGAAGAGAAAGCAGGGCAGTCCCGAAAATGATGATCGCGGCAAAACTCAGGAAAAACATAAGAGAGGGGTTCAGCTTTTTGAAATTGTAAATTCTCCTGGTCCGAAGAAAACTTACAAGATTCGATGCAGCAAAGAACACCTGGCTGATTGCAACGAAAGAAAGTGCCGCTTTTTCCGTTCCAATGTCAAACAGTTCAAAATAGGAGACAAATGTTGAATGAAACACTCTCTGCAGAATCACCGCAGAAGTGATCAGCAGTTCAGGCTTGTGGGTCTTTACGTAATAAGAATATTTTTCTCCGGTAAAAATAAAGGAAAAGATCTCGTATATGATGAATGTGAGTATTATGGATTCATTGACCGCTTTTATGTTTGTGTCCCAAAGTTCGGGGTAGTTGAAACCGAATTCAAGTGTCAGTGTTCCGATCGAGATGAATCCGAACATTGCAATCATCAGTCTGGCGGGTGAGGAAATTTTAGGATGAAAATACTGTCTTATTCTGAATTTTAAATCCAGCAGATAAATTAATAATTTTCTGATCTGGACCTGAGTTTTTCTTCCGAACATGTAGAGTGTCTGCTCATGTACAGTTCTGCACAGAGCATGACTTTGTCAACTCCTGTTTAAACGGCGCTCAGATTCAGGGAAATGTGATTTTTACTCTTTCTTCGCTCAGTTTTTCCACCTGCAGATTTTCCTGATAATATCTTCCTACTCCTTTAATGAGTCCTACCATATAATCAATCATTCCTCTTTCCGATTTATATGTCATCAGAAGAGTCTTTTCACCCTTCCATTCGTATGCAAACTGGGGAGGGCGGGCATCCTCAATTCTCCTGGTGACGGTGTCATGAACAATATCCATATTAAGCAGAAACTCTGCAGCAGTCTTGCACTGATCATAATAAGGTTTATAAATTCTTTGAGAATATGTGTTTATCCAGAAGTCTCCGAATGCATCCAGAATTTCGGAAAGCGGGCGGCCGACTGCAGTGCTGATTGATTTTACCAGTTTCTGAAAAAATATGTCGTCTATATCCGAACTGACAGTAAGATACGGTTCTTCCTTTTGACCGGATGCGTTCAGTGCCTCAAGCCATTTGTCCTTTCCATAGTTTTTTTCCGTCATTTCTTTTATCGACATTATTATAACGCCTTTCATATTAAGCTCCTGCTGTCCATTTTTGCTTACAATTGCATATTTTAGATTGAGATACTGTCCCGGAAATTAAGAGAATCAATAAAAAAAAATTCAATACGCAACTGACATTTCTCAGTTTGAGAACTTAAATGTCCAACTTTTTCCTTGATGCAGCCAAATTACTGTTCAGCACAAAGCAGAAACTTGGAGGTATTGCATCCGCCGCCGCCATTGCTTATTAATCCTGTTCCTGTCTGATCTGATGCACCTATTCTTCCCGCTCCGGCGGAATTTGTCCAGGAGCTGCAGTGAGATCCGTTCAATGTCCAGTCAGTGTTCAATCCTGTAAAATACTGATATGAACCGGCATCAACTGAAGCTGATGCCGTTCCAAATTGGAAAATACCTGCACTGTTTGTCGTAAATATCGCTGTTCCGTCTGTCGGTCTCAGATAGGTCAGATTTGCTCCAAGAACCCAGTTGATATTTTCAGAAATCAGAGTACAGTTTGCATTTGAACAGGCTCTTCTGCTGAGGAGAGCATCCACAATTACAGCCTTGTAAGTGCCGCCGTCTGTCGGTTTATTGGCATCCGTACCGCAGAGGCTGTCGGCTCCAGCAATTCCTCCCAAATTTCCATTTGTTGCTGATGCAGTGACAAAAAGTCTTTTTTGCGAGGCACTCAGTCTGAAGACTGCCAATGAATAATTGGTGACAGAACCGTCTGCAGCCGTTACCGTAACGGCAATGGTATTATTTCCGGTGGAAATACTGACAGCACCGGATGCCGATCCGGAAGGAACGGCCGTACCGTTTACTGTCACAGATGCGGATGAATCGGAAAGAACAGGTGTAAGAGTAATTGAACTGATTGAACTGGAAACGGTCGCAGTGTATGCTGATGTCGATGAAGAGAAGCTGGGGTAAAAGTTCATTGGCGAGGCGGTAAGCGAAGTCAGGTTTGCAGAAGTGGCAGTTCTTGTGACTGTAATTGTATAAGTGACAGCGGCAGCGATCACTGTGACTGTGTTGGTTCCGGATATCAGAGAAACAGGACTGGACAGACTGCCGGAAGCAGCAGATGTTCCGTTGATGGTAATGGAAACTGAACTGTCGGAAGCCGTAGGAGTGAACTGAATGGAACTCACATTTGATCCTACAGTGATTGAATAACTGTAAACCGTCTGAGAAAAGGATGGTGAAAGAGAACCTGCGGAAGGAACGAGGGAAGTCAGTGCACCTGAAACAGAGGAATTCGCTGAAGTGGAAGACGTCAGAGGGATTAAGAACTTGATGGCAGTCTTCTTTTTGAAGGTGCAGGAAATCAGCAATAAAATAGACAGGATTGTAATGGATTTGAGCATCAGTTTCATTTCATTGATCCTGCCTCCAGTTATATTGTATTATAAGTAGAAGAGCAAGTTTTTTATATATTTTCTCTGTTTTTTTATTCAAAAAAGCTTTCCTTTTTTTATTTTATCTCAATTTTAGAAGTATGTCTAATTTAGAAAATAAAACAGTCATTGTTACGGGAGGCGGTTCCGGCCTTGGACGTTCTGTCTGCATAGAATATGCCAGACAGAAAGCAAATGTGGTTTTTTGCGGCCGGAGAGAGAAGGAAGGAAATGAAACCCTTGAAGTGCTCAAGACAATCCACTCAAAAGCCGTATTTGTCAAGACTGACATTACAAATGAAAAGGATGTCCAGTCCCTTGTCTGGACAGCATTGGATAGATTTGGATCAGTAGATATCCTGGTCAATAATGCAGCCGTATCAGGAAAGAAGGGCAGAATTGCTGATTTGAGTTTGGATGAATTTCAGGAGATAGTAGACATCAATCTGAAGGGAGCCTGGCTCTGTATGAAATACTGCATTCCGGAAATGCTGAAAAAAGGGAAGGGGAGCATTGTCAATGTTTCCTCTGCAGCAGGAATGGTTGGTGTAGCGTTCGGTGCAGGAATTTATTCAGCCACAAAACATGCACTGGTGGGACTTTCCAAATCAGGCGCTCTCGAATACGGTGCCAAGGGCATCCGAGTCAATGCAGTCTGTCCTGGTACTTTTCAGACGGAGATGCTGGACTGGATTTTCAATAACAGCCCTGATCCTGAAAAAGCCAGACAGAAAATCATTGATGCCAATCCTGTGAAGAGGATTGCAGGTGCAGAAGAAATTGCAAATGTCATCGTATGGATATCTTCTGATTCTGCTTCTTTTGTGAATGGTGCTGTGCTTCCGGTGGACGGGGGATTTACTGCTGGATGAATGATCATCATGAAACTTTTTACAGTTTCATGATGTTTTACATATTATTTTTTGGGTTCAGTCTTTCCTGATCCGCTGATCAGAGAAAGATCTTTTTTTCTGAAATAACGTACATCATCCACAGTGTTTATCTTTTTTCTTCTGTGGACAGATACGGTATCCGCAGTGAAGGAAAGAAAAGTATCAGCCTCTATCGGATCAGAACTTCTGCTTTCAATTTCCAAATTTGTATTCAGCTGACTTAAATACACTTTTCCTGAAAGTTCTTCAAATACAAAAAGTTTTCCTTCATGGAAAATCATCGGTGACTTGCTGTGAAGTTTAATTCCTTCACTTGTCTTTACTACTTCGAACTCTCCGGGTCCAATCAGATAAAGCATCAGTTCAGACTTTTCAGTAACAGGAAGCTGGTATCCGATTGTAATGATTCCTGTCTGAGGAACAAGAAGCGATTCTCTTCCTGCGATGATTCCTGTTTTGGAATGATAGGCATGATTGTACTTCTCTGAAAGCTCTTCAGGTGCAGGTACATGTTTTTCTTCGTCAGGTTTTGTATTTTTTCCGTCGTTTGCCAGAGGATCTTTCTTGGGATCGTCTGCTTTCTTTTTTGAGGCAGAGTAGGCAGCATACTCCTTTTCAGAAGAGAAACCGAGTTTTTTCATATCTTCTCTTCTTGCAAGCTGTTCAATCTTTGCTTCAAAATCCTTTTTTTCGGAAGATACAGCAGGAAGATCCGATTCGATTTTTCTTTTTTCTGCTTCCAGTTTTGCAGTTTCAGCCCTGTTTTTTTCAGGATCTTTTGCGATTTCCTTCAGTCTGTCTTCCACCTGTTTTTTTCTGTCAGTGAGCTCTTTTTCCTTTTTTGAATAAGAATCCAGTTTTTCAGCAGCTTCATCTTTTTCAGTCTTCAGCTTGCGGTTTTGAAGAGAGGAGAATTTCTTTTTTGTCTCTGCCCCGCCTTTTTGGTTTTCTACTTCGGCATTTACCTGATCCTCCAGTTCAAACAGAGCCAGATCCAGGCCGCCGTTCTTTAACGCATTTTTTTCGGTAGGAATCACAATCTGGGATTTACCCTTCCATTCGCCTTTTTCCGGAAAGCCCAGCTTTTCTTTTTTCGCGGAGGCTCCCAGCGGCTTTACAAAATTGGAACTGATATAATCCAGATTTCCTCTGTGTTTGTAATTATAAAAGAGAACATACTGAGATAAAGTCTCTGAATCTTCCTGGGAATAGGAGAAGCTGTCCTGTATGTAACCGGCGATGAATCTGGATACGCCTGCACTTCCTGCAAGCCCTGCGTCCGGTCCAAGTTCAATATTGTCTCCCGTCAGTCTGTTCTCTTCCCTGATACTGAATCTCTGAACACTGACTCCTTTGAAAACCTGAACCTTTTTAGAATCAGCCTTAATGAGAGAAGAGAGCCTTTTTCCAGCTTCTGTTTCGAGTTTCTTAGCCTCTTCGCTCATTTTTTCAGCTGCTTTTGTTTCGAGTGTTTCCTTTGCTGTCTTCTTTGCTTTTTCTTTTTTGCTTTTGTCATCCTTCGGGATTTCTAAAGTTCTCTGAGAAAACAGATTTGTACTGTAAAATACAAATAAGCTCAGGATCAAGAGGTAGTATTTAGTATGCATGAAATAGGATTCTCCTTAGAGTCATTTGTCAGATTTGCTTTCAGATTAGAAATTGCAAGAAATTACTAATATCAGGATGTAAAATCTGAAGAGTTATTTTGCCCCTGCCGATCTCAGTATTTCTATGATCTCTCTGTTTTTTGCTTCCTTCGCAGCGAGCATTGGAGGTTCTCCGAATTTATTTTCAGCCTTGGGATCCGCCTTTAAACCAATGAGAAATTTTACCATATCTGCATTCTGTTTTTTTACTGCCCTTGCGAGTGCAGTGTTTCCGTCAAAGTCCCTGTCGTTTATATTTGCTCCTGCGCTGACGAGGAAGGAAATGATTTCCTTATGTTTCGGCGTTCCTTCTTCCACAGCTTTCATCAGAGGTGTAGCCCCCGATTCATTTCTGAGATTCGGATATGCTCCTGCTCCGTGAAGCGACCTGATGACTTCCAGATTTCCCCGAACTGTCGCACGGTGCATTGCCGTGTCTCCCAGGGCATTCCTCAGATTCGGGTTTGCTTCCGTATCCAGCAGGTATTTGACTACGAGCATTTCACCGGATTCAGATGCTGCCATCAGGGCGGTCCAGCCCTTGTCGTTTCTTGCATCGTTTTTCTGGCCTTTCTCTGAGAGAGTTTTTACCATATCCAGATTGCCGCTGTAGGCTTCTTCCGCAAGTCTGTCGCCGACGGTGGAACATGAAATCAAAAAAAGAAGGGATAAGAGTACAAATTTGAAATACATAGGGAGATTATGAAAATGTCCTCTTTGCTCACAAGAAAAAATTCTGGAAAGAACGGGTCTGAAAAAAAAAGTGGATTTATCAATTAATTTCGGAACAGACTATGAAACTTTCAATCGAATCTCTGATCGATATCGGAATAGGAATTATCAAGACAAATGAAGAGAACCTGAAAAAAACTTCCAATGAAATTGTCAGCTGGACAGAAAAAATGAAAGCAATAGGTGCATCCGATGATTCTGAAAAGACAAATCTGATCCGTAAACTTGCCGGAAAAGTAAGCAGGGATTTCGACGGTCTGGAAAGGAAATTTAATGAGGAAGTGAAGGAGTTCTTTGAAAAATTGGACATCACTTCGCCTTCCGGTTTTCTGCTTGGAACAAAAATTCCCGTTCTCAGCGTGGTATTCCGGAAGAATGATGAAAACGGTCCGAGAGTTCCGTAATTCATCATTAGAATTTCTTTCTTTCTGAATATTCCAATTGCTTTTCCTGCATATCTCTTTTTCCTTACCTTAGATTTATGAAATTTGGAAATCCGACCGTACTTTTCCTGATAGTATTCCTTGATATGCTCGGTTTTTCGATCATATTCCCTATCTTCCCTAAAATCTTGAATTTTTATCTGCAGAATGGAGATCCTCTTGCTGCTGAATTTCTGAAAGTGTTCTCTTCATTTTCATCGAAAGAGACGGGAAATACAGTTCTGCTTGGAGGGATTTTGGGAAGCATTTATGCAGTGCTTCAGTTCATATTTGCACCTGTCTGGGGTTCTCTGTCTGACCGATACGGAAGAAAACCGCTGATGGTATGGACCGGTTTTGGAAATCTTTTCGGCTACCTGATCTGGCTTTTCTCCGGAAGTTTTTCACTTTTTATCCTATCCAGAACAGTTACCGGAGCGATGGGCGGAAGCATTTCAGTGGCATCGGCCGCCATGGCTGATGCCACGAATGAAAAGGACAGAACCAAAGGGATGGGAATGATCGGTGCAGGGATAGGTCTCGGTTTCGTTTTCGGACCTCCTTTCGGAGGGATTTCATCTGAATGGAATTTTTCTTTTTTGAACAATTCTTCGAATCCAGCAGCGGTTCCTGCATTTCTTTCTGTTCTGATCGCGCTTCTCTGTCTTTCGAGCTGCATTCTTTTCTTTAAGGAAACGGCTCCCTTCGGTTCACAGGAAATCCGCCGTCACCCCATATTTTCTTTTTCAGCAGTCAGGGGGAAGGATATTGCTCAGGTCATCGCGGTATATTTTATATATACATTCGGTTTTTCCGGCTTCGAATTCTGTCTGAATTTTTATCTTAATGACAGCTTTCAGTTTACACCGAAGCAGATTGGAATGTCTTTTGTAATGATGGGCGGAATCATCGTGCTTGTGCAGGGCGGGATTATCAGGAGAATTTCAGGAAAAATTCCCGTAAAAAAAATCTGCACAGCAGGTCTTTTTCTGCTGGGCTTCGGATTTCTTTTACTTTCAGCCGTCAGCGACATTTATTCGGTCTATGCCGGACTCTGTTTTCTTTCTGCAGGAAGCGCATTTTTGAATCCCGGCCTTTCTTCGATGGCGTCTCTTTTCAGCGGTGCAGATGAGCAGGGAAAAAATCTGGGGATTATGAGAGGATTCGGTTCGCTTGCAAGAGCCTGTGCGCCCGGAACATATTCACTTGTCTACTGGTCATTGGGAGGCAGGTCCATATTTGCGGTGTCATTCATTATGGTCTTCATCGGATGGCTTTTTCTGCTGAAAACTCGGGAGCCGGACAGGAAGAATGCTTAGCATTATATACGAATCCATACTCAATCTGAATCTCAGGAACAAGCTTTTTATAATATTATTTATTTTCAGTTTTTTTATTATAAGTATTCCTGGGGCAGTGCTTTTCGGGATCGCATACAGCAGGTTCTTTCACAATTTCATTGAACAGAAGACAGCAATCGGAAAGACTATAGCCAGGAGTCTGGACAGCTCATCCTATTCAAGCTTCATTCATCCGGATGCAGTCAATGATCCTGAATACGAGGATGCAATGGAAATTATCCGAAAGTCCAAGCAGGAAGAAAAATACATTACATGGATTTACTCGGTCATTCATCTGAAAAAGGAGGACAGGCTTGTTTATGCGCTGGATTCAGAAATCAGTTCTCAGGACTCGGTGTGGCTCGACAACGAGTATTTTGGAATCCGGTTTTTTCTGGACAGGGATGAAAAACCTGTCCTTTCCTGGGATTCAAAGGAATACAGGGACCGGCTGAAAATTGAACATGATGGAGAAGTATTTCTATTTGAGGTAATGGATGGGGACTACAAGGGACTTGTGCTGAACGGGCAGAGACTTCTTATTGTGACTGAAAACAGTCCTCTCGAAATCAGCACACTTTCCGGTGAACTTGATGAAAAGGACTCTCAGAAAGAAATTACAGTAACAAACGGGACCGGTCTGAAGAGAATCAGGATCAATGCTACATTTGCAGCCAAAGGACGTCCTTCTTCTCTGCCCGGATGGCCTTTTGAAGAGGCCTCCGATTTCAAGGCTTCTGTAATGCAGTCCATTCAGGAATGCAGAGTAGTTCAGTCTTCCGAACCTAGAAGAACCGCATACGGGACATTTCTATACATTATCACGCCGATTTTTGGACCTCAGAATAAATGCGTAGGGAGCGTCATCCTCACGATTTCACCGGAAAACATAGTTGCATTCAGGAATACAATGCTGTTTGCAGTCTTCGGTGTTTCACTCTTTACTCTGATCCTTGCAGTCTTTCTTTCCTATTTCCTGGCTAGTCTTGTAGTCAAGCCGATCCATGAACTGACCTCTGCAATGAGGCAGGTGTCTGCCGGGAATATGAATGTAAATATCAGAATGAAGCTGAAAGATGAGTTCGGATTTCTTGCGATGAATTTTAATGAAATGATCGCCAATATCCGCAAGGGATATGAAAACGAAATTTCTCTTAATCAGATCAGAAATGAACTCAGAATTGCAGCAGAGATTCAGGAGACCATTCTTCCAAAATCAGTACCTGAAATGAAGGGAGTCAAAGTCTTTGTGACATTTGAGCCTATGACTCAGGTCGGAGGGGATTTTTACGATTTTTACAAGATAAATGACTTCACACTCGGCGTCATTATGGCCGACGTTGCAGGACACGGAGTTCCTGCGGCTCTTGTGGCATCCATGCTCAAGGTTGCTGCCGATCTGGAAGCGAGAAAATCTTCCAACCCGGCTGAAATTCTTCAAGGGATCAACAGAACAATGCTGAAAAGCGGAAGCAATACATTCATTACTGCGATGTTTATGTTCCTCAATTTGAAGACGAAGAAACTGACTATTTCGAAAGCGGGTCATCCCCCGATCATTATCTTTTCCAAAAAGGACAGCTCTATCCGTGAATACAGTTTCAAGGGAAGACTGATTGGTGTATATGAAGATCTGAAAAGCAGCAGGCATTCCATTCCAGTCAGTTCCGGAGAAAGAATCATTCTGTATACAGACGGGGTTTTTGAGGTTCCGAACGAGGAAGACGAGAATTACGGTGAGGACAGATTCAGAGAATTTGTCAGGGCTTACGGAACTCTTGAACCTCAGGAATTTCATTCTCTGCTTGTCAAGGAACTCAAAGAGTGGATGAACAGAATTGACGGAACTTTTGCGGACGATATGAGCATCGTAACTGTAGACATCCTGTAAAATCTGCCCGAAATCAAAGAAACGATTGATTTAATTTTGACCTTCCTGTAAGCTAGGGAATACTTTTTCTCAGGAGAGAATATGGAAAATCAGGAAAATAAATCAACTCAGGATATCATTCTGACACACGTTGCGTTTGGGATGACTGCAGGCGCAATCCCGGTACCTCTTCTAGACATTGCAGCAGTGAGTGCAGTCCAGCTGAATATGATCCGTCAGATTGCCGCACATTACAATGCAGATTTTAACAGCAACTTAGGAAAGTCCCTGATTTCTGCTGTTCTGGGTTCATCCATCGCAAGGGCCGGCGCAAGCATAGTGAAGGCTTTCCCCGGCATCGGAACTGCGTTAGGAATAGGAACCCAGGTTGTGCTTTCAGGAGCATCTACATATGCAGTGGGAAAACTTTTTGACTCTCATTTTGCAGGGAACGGTACACTGGACAGTTTTAATGTAGAAGAAATGAAGCAGAAATTCAAGGAACTGTATGAACAGGGAAAGAAAGCGGCTCAGGATATGTACAATGAAAGCAAGGATGAAGATGTTTATGTAAAAATTGAAAAATTGAACAAACTCCGAGAAAGCGGTGCAATTACTGAATCGGAGTTTGAAGAGGCAAAGAAAAATCTTCTGTCTAAGATTTCCTAGAGATCATTCACAGTGCTTTTTCAGGAGCATTGCGTTTTCATTGGGATCACCGGTTTTGAACACTGCTGATCCCGCAACGCAGATATGTGCTCCGGCTTCATAAATTCTTCTGATATTGTGCGCATTGACTCCGCCGTCCACCTGAATGATATGATTTGTTCCCTTGATCATTTCTCTTGCTTTTGCGATTTTTTCAAATCCGCCCTTTACAAAACTCTGTCCGTAAAATCCAGGATCTACAGTCATAATGAGAATCATATCCACATACGGCAGAAGGTGTTCAACAAATGACAGAGGAGTGCCCGGGTTGACCGCCACACCGACTCCGATTCCATGAGAATGAATATCTTCTGAAAGACGGACTCCGAAATTTGTTGCTTCTGCATGAAATGTTATGAATGCAGGTTTCATAGAATAGTACTTTGCAGCCTCTCTTTCCGGATGATTTACCATCAGATGAATGTCGAGAGGAATCGAGGAGAGTTCTTTCATCTCTTTGGTAATTGCCTCTCCGAAACTCAACTGCGATACGAAGTTTCCGTCCATTACATCGATGTGTAGAAAGTCAATTGCATTATGCGAGAATTTCGGGAGATCTATGGAAAGGTGAGTCAGTTTTGTTGCGAGAACGGATGCAGATATTTTCATTTGCGGAGCTCCGCATTAAAAGCAAATGATTTTTCTTTTGATCCTGTTGCAGAATCAATCAGTTCAAGTCTCGAATTGCCTACCCGAAAAGGTACAAATTTCCAGACCTCGCCTGAGCTGAGATTCAGTTCACGGAAGACTTCTTTTCCCTCGTCCTTTTCAATGTCTTCGGATACAATTCTTCCGTTGAATTTCCCTGATTTGCCGACTTTGTATTCAATCTTTTCAAATCCAGAGTGATAGGAGATGTCCGGTGCGAAATAATTTACAGAAAACTGATAGTTTTCTCCGTTTTTTTCCGACTTGGCGACTAGACCGTTTTCCTTTTTGTCTTTTGTGGAAATGATTTCATTCACCTTGAACTGCATTTTTCTCTTGGAAAGACTCATTGCTGCAAACTGAAGAGGCTGACCTTCAAATTTGTCCAGTCCAGACTGACCGTTCAGAGTTTTTTCTTCAGTGACAAGAAGATACACTTTTTCCCTGTTGGTTGTGATCTTTCCTGCTTCGGGAATCTGATCCACTACAGTGCCGGGTGACTGTCCGTTTTCCGCAGGAATATAGGTTACACCTCCCAAAGGCAGGGTTACATATGTCTCCCCTGAGAGAACTTTTTCGAGGAGTGATTTTGCACTTGTCAGCTGCTGACCTTTCAGATCAGGCACAATAATTCTGTTCACGCCTACATTGATGGTCAGATATAATTTATTTCCAGATGCAATTGTCTTGCCGGGAGTGATGGACTGATAAAGAATCTCTCCGTCGTTCTTATCTCCGTAATTTCTCGTTTCCAGACGGACTTTCAGTCTGAGTCTCATCAGTTCATTATGGATATCCGTATAATTCTGACCGACCAAATCCGGCATCATTACCTTGGAACCTCCTCGGGTTCTCACCAAAACCACTGCAAAAGCAGCAAGAAAAAACAGAAACAGTCCTGCTCCGAAAAACAGAAGATACTCTTTCAGGTTCAGTTTCTTTTCTCCAGTATTCTCGCTCATTTAAAATCCTCACCTTCAGTAGGTCTCGACCCATTCATAAAATCAAGACCTTTCATAACCTTTTTATTTTCCAATTGAAGTTCTTCAAGAATTAAAACTCTTCCGTCCCCGCAGATGACTCCGGGGGTCTTTCTGTCGACTGCAGTAAAGCTGCCAGTCTTTCCTTCTTTCTTTTCAGAAACTCTGGTTCTGTAAACATTGACTCTTTTGTCTCTGAATGAAGTAAAGCAGATATTTCCCGGATTGAATGCCCTGATCTGATTGTGGAGTTCCTCCGCAGGCTTGGAAAAGTCCAGTTTTCTGTCTTCCGGTCTGATTTTTCTGCAGAATGTTGCCCTGCTGTGATCCTGCGGAATGGCACTGGCTTTCCCTCCTTTAAAGTTTTTCAGAAGCGTCAGAATAAGTTCTGTACCTGAACGGCTGATCTTATCAAGAAGGGTCTGAAAATTGTCATCGTCTGCAACAGGCACTTTCGCAGAGGAGATAATATCTCCTGCATCCAGTTCTTCCGTAATGTACTGGAGTGTGACTCCTGTTTCTCTGTATCCTGCAAGTATTGCTGCCTGCACAGGAGATGCTCCTCTGAATTCAGGGAGAAGGCTTCCGTGCAGATTGACTGTTCCGCCTATCGGATGATCAAATATTCTTCTGGGGATTATCGATCCGAATGCAAATACAATGTATATATCCGCATCGTAGGAAAGAATATTCCGTATTGCTTCTTCCGTCTTGACAGAAATATGCTGAATCACTGGGATTCCAAGTTCGAGAGCTGTTTTTTTTACAGGAGGAAATTCAAGTTTCCTTTCTCTTCCCTGGGGTTTGTCAGGGTTTGCCGCTGCAAAACTGATTTCATATTTCTCCCGCACAAGCGTGCGCAGAAGTTCTGCAGAATGTTCTGGGGTTCCGAAAAATCCTATTTTCATCAGACTAAATCCACCGGGTCAATGTCTATCTCAAGATAAAGTCCGGAAGGCAGGTTGATTGGCAAGACAGTTTTTTTCAGAATTTCACGGATTTTCTGAATATCATGAGTCTTCAGTATGATATGCCTTCTGAAATTGGAGTCCACCCTGTAAAAAGGACATTCTGCCGGCCCGAGCATAAATGTATTTTCAGACGCCTCCCTGCCTATGGCCTTTCTCAGCGTTTCACCGAGAGTCTCTATGAATTCGCGGATTTTCTCCTCTTTTTTTCCTCGGACTGTCAGTCTGGCCAGTCTGCTGAATGGAGGATAAAACATATTTTTTCTTATCCCAATCTCCGATTCATAAAATTTTTTATAGTTCTGCTCAGCTGCAAGACGGATGACAGGATGTTCCGTATTGTATGCTTCTATAATGACTTCTCCGGGGAGATCAGCTCTTCCTGCACGGCCTGCCACCTGGGTAAGGAGAGAGAAAATTCTTTCTCCTGATCTGAAATCAGGAAGCCCCAGACCAATCCCTGAATTGACCACTCCCACAAGGGTCACATGACTCGCATCGAGTCCCTTTGCAATCATCTGGGTTCCTGTCAGCACATCCAGCTCTCTGTGGATGAGTCTGCCGATGACTTCACTCACTTTGTCCTTGTTCCCTGCAGCGTCCTGATCGAGTCTTTCCAGTCTGCAGTCGGGAAATCTTTCCAGAATATACTCTTCGAGTTTCTGAGTGCCTGCGCCCAGAAGTTCCAGTTCTGTTTTCATCCTTTTCTGCAGAACGGCAAATTTTTCAGTATATCCGCAGAGATGACAGATTACAGTTCCCTTTTTATGAAAGCAGAGATTGGATGTGCAGTTCGGACATTCAATAAATTTCCTGGTCTCTCTGTTGTACAGAAGAGGGCTGTGTCCGCGTCTGTTCAGAAGGATGACTGTCTGTTCCTTTCTTTCCAGTCTTTTTTTCAGCTGAAACAGAAGTTCTGAACTGATGACTTCAGAGTCTTCTTTTTTCTGAATGATTCTGACTGTCGGCAGGGATGCTGATACAGCTCTTTTTTTCAGTTCGTGCAGAATGATTTTTCCCTTCAGTGCAAAATAATAGGATTCAATGGAGGGAGTTGCTGATCCAAGGAGAAGAGGGGCTTTTGCAGTTCTGCATCTCTGCATTGCAATCTGTCTGGCATGGTACCGGGGAGAGCTGTGTTCCTTGTAGGAAAAATCATGCTCCTCATCAATGATGATGAGTCCCAGATTTCTTACAGGAGCAAAGACTCCGCTCCTTGTGCCTACTGCGATTCTTTTTTCTCCTCTCTGGAGCTGCATATAGTTCTGAAATTTTTCAGAAATCCGGAGACCGGAATGAAGGATCGCCAGTGCGTTTCCGAAAACCATCTGCAGTCTTTTCAGTATCTGAAATGTCAGACTGATTTCCGGTACAAGAAGGATGGCAGACTTGTCTGTGTTTTTCAGAAGATCGTTCAGAAGATGAATGTAGACTTCCGTCTTTCCGCTTCCTGTAATTCCGTGCAGAAGATGAATGGAATCAGTTCCGAAAGAACTCTTCACTTTTTCGTATGCTGATTTCTGTTCCTCATTGAGTGAAAGCAGTTCCGAAAACGATTCTATGTCCGGCTCGGAGGACTTGTTTCGTCTGCCGGAAGGAATCATCTTGTAGAGACATTCTCCCAGCGAGGCCAGATAGTATTCCTTCATCCAGTAGGCAAGTTCAATCTGCTCTGCATTGATGACAGGGTTCTTGTCCACAAGTCTAGTGATTTCCCTGCATTCGTATGCGGGCATACTGTTTCCGATGGAAAGTACGACGCCTTCGAGACTTTCCTTTCTGTTTTTCAGAGGAACTTCCACACGGCACCCTGTCTGAATGTTTTTCATATCTTGGGGTACAGAATATGTCAGAGTATCCTCATCCTTGAAAGGAATATTGAGTGCAACTTCTGCATATCGGATCAAAGAGAAAACCTGTTTCGAAACTCGGTCATATATTTTACAGTGTCTTCCTTTACCCGGTTTTCTTCTTCTCTGGCCCTTTTATATTCCTCAGAGTTTTTATTTTTTTCGAATGATTTTCTTCTGGCTTCAAGTGAAAGCATTCCTTCCGGGGACCTGAGGACTATACCGTCCGTTTCTGTGTTCCCGAATCTGTACTTGGAAATTTTTCCCGTTTCGACGCCTGCTCTGTCCTTTCCGAGCATAAGCACTGCAGCAGCCCCCGTTATAATCACTGCACGGATATTATGTATTTTTATTGTATCTTCTGCGTGTATCATGCAGTTTCTGACTCTTTCGGCCCAGTCTGCATCGGAAGAACTGTCCGCATTGAATGTGCACGCAGGAATTTCCTGGTAGTAAAAATTTCTCATCGGAAATCCGAATACTTTTTTGACCAGTCTGTCCATCAGATTTTCAGACTCCTCCGTACGGAACACTGCATTTCTGTCCGTCTTGTAAAACGGTTTCTGCTTTTTGCGGAATTCCCCGGTATAATGAAGAACGAGTACCGGGACCGATCCGATATGCAGGAAGGAGCGGATCGGCGCAAGTTTTCCCGCACAGAGTCTGCATTTGGAGTTTTTTTCTGAATCTGACCCTGCGTTGAATACTGTTTTGGGAACGGCTCTTGCAGATTCTGTCTTTGGAATCTCCGCGAATTCTTTCCAGTACAGATGCACATCCGGAATTGTTTTTTCCGGAAGGCCGGAGAATTCATCATTTTCCAGAATGAATATCATATCCTTCAGGATGGAATTGAATTCGATTAATTCAGATTTTCTGTACTGAGACAACACGGATTTTTTTTAGCGGAGATAAAATGGAGTGTCAAGAGGATTTTTGAAAAACTTCAATTCTTCAGATCGGGAACATCGTTCGGATTTACTTCGACACCCTTGAAACTGTTCTTGATGGAATCTTCCAGACTGTCTTCGTTTTTAGGACCCGATGCAAGCATTTCCTTGGAAAAAATTTCTGTCTTCGGTTCTGCTTTTTTTTCCGAGATTGCAGAGGCTGCAGGAACAGGGGCAGGTGCATCCGGAAGTTTCTGAATGTCCTTCTGCAGATGTTCAGAGAGGTTTTTGATTCTGTCCAAAACTCCGGAGAGAGTGGGCTTGTTCAGCTGTCCAGTCAGACGCTTCAGTCTGATCTCAAAGAATACCTTGATTTCAAATGAATTCCTGAGCCTCATCGAAGAAAGTTTTTCATAGATCATAAACATTTCCTCGGAAAGAAAAATCAGTTTTTCGGAATCATAATGAGCAATTGCTGCCTGAATTTTCTGTATGTCTTCGAGAGGATAATTGAGCGTCTCTCTGTCCGTGATGTTTTCTTTCAGAAGAATGGCTGTATGAGAAAATTCAATGAAGTCCCAGAGAAATTTCTGAAGATCTCCGCCTTCCGAATAAATTGATTCCACTGTGCGGAAGACTTTTCCTGCATCATTTGCATCCAGAATATCCGTGAGGAACTGGATCTGAATTTCCACTCCTCTGTATCCGATCATCTTGGAAATCGAAAGTCCGATAAGTTTTCCGTTTGTGAATGTGACTGCCTGCTCCATAAAGGAAAGTGTGTCCCGGACGGACCCGTCTCCTTTTTTGGCGATCCAGAAAAGTCCCTCATTGTCATACTGAATATTTTCTATTCTGCAGATTTTTTCCACATGTTCCTGCAGATGCACTGTGGACACTTTTTTGAATACAAACTCCTGGCATCTGGAAAGAATTGTTTCGGGAACCTTGTGAAAGTCGGTCGTGGCGAGAACGAATACAACGTGTTTTGGAGGTTCTTCGAGTGTTTTGAGAAGCGCATTGAATGCCGGAAGTGTGAGCATATGCACTTCATCTATGATATATACCCTGTATTTCCCGCCCATTGCATGGAATTTTACATTCTCCCGCAGATCGCGGATATCCTCAATGCTTCTGTTGCTTGCGGCATCAATTTCCACCACATCGTTGGATACGCCTCGGAGAATTTCCTGACAGGAGGAGCATTCATTGCATGGCTCTGTTCCATCCGGTTTTTCACAGTTCAGTCTTTTGGCGAGGATTCTGGCAATCGTAGTTTTTCCGACACCTCTCGGTCCGAAAAAAATATAGGCATGACCGATTCTGTTGCCCCGAATTGCATTTTGGAGAGCATTTAACGGAATATCCTGATGAATGACATCCTTGAAAAGCTGGGGACGGTATTTTCTTGCAAATACAAGGTGGGTTTCTGTCATAGATGGGTTTCGGAGAAGCCGGGATTCGAACCCGGGGTGCTCATCACACACATCGCTTCCAACGATGCACAATAGACCACTCTGACACTTCTCCCCAGAGCTAGATTTTATGGCAGGACGTTTGCGTCAACAGTTTTTTCAGACTTGCGTGAATTGAATAAAATCCGGAACAGTAAAAAAAATTGAGGCTCATTGGTCTGCAGCCGAAAAAATCACCTCCGTTGGAAAAATATATTCTGAATAATTTGACTGTATGCAGGCAGGCATCAGTACGGAGGTTCTTTTGCAGAGAATATGATCGAGACTGATGACATAAACTCCATCAAAGATAAAAATGTATTCTGCGTATGCAGTCTGTCTGAAGGCGAAAATTTTAAGAATGCAGAGACTTTGAAATTGGTCTGGGGACATCAGTTTGCCGAAAAGGCAGTAAGCAGAAGTCAGCTGAAAGAAATGACATTCATCAATAATCTGGATTCGGTTCTTGCCTACAATGCCTTTAATGCACCGATTCTGTTTATTTTCCCGCTTCTGGAATGCATTCAACTGCAAAGAATATGTATATGGTCGGGAGTGCCCCTGAAGGATCAGTGTACCTTTCGACGCACTGATAGAAAGCAAATCACTGCATTTGAATGGCGCGTATGCAGATTCTTTGTACGGTCAGACCGCAAAAATCTCCTCGGCATCAGGATACTCCTTTCGAAAAAGCTGTTCAGACATTCTCCTGCAAGGTTTTAAACGCAAGGAAGAAGACCCTGATTTCATTCCGAAAAATCTTAAAATCTGCGACTGCTGCACAGTCTAAAATTGCAGGATTTGTTCTATCCGTATGGAGAATGTTTTTTTAATTAAAACGGATTGATTTCTCTTTTTTTCAGCAAGTCAAGGCAGACTGTTCTATCATATAAAATAATTACTTTATATTTTTTTCAGCAGTTTCCCGCAGAATGAAAAAAGGATTTTCCTGAGAGATTCAGTCAGATATAACTCATCTTTTTTTACTCATTCACCTTGCGCAAATAGGATATACAGTATAGACGCAGTAATTTTCAGAAAACATTAGAGAAATCCAGTGAATCGGTAAAAACGGAAGTTTATCCGTCCTTTTCGCGAGGGCAGCAGCGTCCGTACCTTGCGGACCATCAAGCCGCCGTAAGCGTAAGTTGAGATGCTCAGAAGACGATATGTGTCAGATTTGTAAGCCTGCCTATGGTTTCCGGATCTTCTATGAGGTTTCCGGAAAGATTCAGATGTGTCAGCTCTTTCAGCGTCTGGAGTGAACTGATCTTTCTGATTCGGTTCTGACTTAGATCCAGGTAAGTCAGTCTTTTCATATAAGATATAAACTGTATATCCGATATATAATTTTCGTTTAAATTCAGGAATCTCAGGTTTTTCAAATTGGAAAGAAAATCAGCATTGTCCAGTCCGTTCCGTGAAAGGGAAATCCCGTTCAATTTTCCCAAGGAATCAATGCTGAATGCATTTCTGGAATAGGGAATTTCATCCGGACTCACTTCAGAAAGGGAAAATCCGAATTTGAGACTGACAGTTCTTAATTTATGCAGATCCGACATACTTAAATTCAGTATGAGAGCGTTTTCACTCCTGTCAATAGGGAATCATACCTATGACAAAAATCATAGAACCTTTTGCATAGAATTTATGGCAGAAAAAATGCCTGAAAAAAATATGATTTTGAGAACAGGTTTCAGATAAGAAAGGATTCTTGACGTAAAAAGGCTGTTCTTAAAATAGTGTATTTGAGACTAAATCTCAAAATCAATAAGTATTTGGAGGATATATGAAAAATACAGTTAAACTGATTCCGTTTTTTATTTTAGTTTCCGCAGTCGGGTGCGGAGTGGTGAACAGAGAGGACAATTCATCCAAGAACAAGAATGCAATGCTCGCACTTGCGGGAATCGCTGCCGGGTCCAAAACAGCTGCAGTCAGCACATTGAGTCTTTCTGAAAGCGGGCAGTCCAATGCAAAACTGATTCTGAACCAGCCGGAAGATCTGACTGTAATGGATGGGATTATCTATATCGCTGACAGTAAAAACAACAGGATTATTAAAATCGAGTCTGAGAAGACAGTGACTGCAATTGCAACTTCTGCCGGAAACGGATCAGATGTGACCGTGATCAACAACCCTGAAGGAATTACTGCAGGTGATAACGGTCTCCTCTACGTTCCGAATACCGGAGCCAGTACTGCGACAAACGGTGCTTTTGACGGACATAATATTTTTACAATCAATACGAAATCATCCAATCAGATTAAACTTCTTTCCGGAAAAGACAGACCGACACTGAGAGAGACAATTGACGGTGCGCAGGGAACGAACAGATTTTATAAACCGGAGGGAATTGCATACTCTGCCTCTTTTAAAAAACTGATTGCGGCCGAAGCGGGCGGAAACAGCATTAGAGAAGTGAATATCACGGACGGATCTGTGACTACGGTCACCGGTGAAAAGGCTTCAGGGGGATCTGCTCCGACCGGAGGGACTCCGATTGCAACTGACGGTCCTGCCTCTACTGCAAGATTTTCTTCACCTACCGGTGCCGCAATTGATTCCAAAGGAAATATCTTCGTTGCAGACGAAGGAAACAACTGCATCCGAAAAATTGACACTTCCAAAAATGTAAGCACATTTGCCGGTTCCAATGCAGGCGGAGACAGCGCAAAAGGTTACGCTGACGGAACAGGCACTGCGGCCAGATTTTCAGGTCCATACAAGATTGTCATCGACTCAGACGACAATCTTTATGTATCAGATACGGGAAATTATGCAATCCGCAAAATCACTCCTGCCGGGCTCGTTACTACTGTGGCAGGCGGCAAGGGATCAGGAAGAGATGACGGAACCGCATCAAGCGCAAAATTTTATAAGCCTACTGGACTCTGCATTTACGGCAATACAATGTATGTTACTGACAAGGCATTGGCAAGAACAAGCACTACTGCTGATCTGAATACTGATTACAGTGCGGTAAGAAAGATTGTAAATTTTTAGCAGAAACGGAATGGATTCTGCCGTCAGTCTGTTTTTCGGCGGCAGGAAGTGTATGCATAGCAGAGAGAGTTTTGAAATACTTGCACATATGAACAACAGACCGGCTGGTAAATTCGAGAAGACTGTATGTGCTCTGCCGAAAAAGTAACAGAGGTTCAGGAAGACAGCACTGTCATTGCTTTCAAAGATTTTGAGAAATATATGCTTTTGCATAAAGGAGATTTAATTGAGGTTTTTATATATTATATTATTTATTATATCGTGCAGCAGAGGAGATTCCGCGTCCTCCGATTCAAGAGTAAGCAGTTTTTTATATACAGTGTTTTCCGTGTTTGATCAGAGAAAAATGGTAAAGAATATTACTGAAAATATTATGTATCCCTGGTACAAGGATCTGGACTCAAAGACAAAAGATCTGAGGGACAGCATACTGTCACTTTCCGATTCCTGCGGCGGAAATACATCAAACCTGGACAGCACTCGGAAAAAATGGAAGGACGCGTTTGCCGTTCTGAAGCAGACAGAAGTTTTTCAGATAGGCCCTTCGACCATATTCAGTCAGGTGGACAGCTGGCCTGCACAGTATACTTTAAATCCGCCCAATACAGGTTCAATAAACAGCTTCATATCAGGAACAGGCACGATAGGGGAGACTGAAATTGCGGCAAGGCCTGACAGTGAGACAGGATTTACTGCAATAGAATATATCCTGTATGACAGCGGGAGCGGAAGCAGTATTCTTTCCGATGTCTGCAGTGTCCTTACAGGAAGAAGAAAGTCCTATCTTCAGGAAATTTCCAAGCTCACTTATAACAGGGCTGCTCTTCTGGCATACAGATGGAATCCTGCTCTGATACCTTCTTCCAGTACGAATTACGGATATTATATGCAGAATCCAGGAATTCCTGAAAGCAGCTATCTCACAATGAAAGCAGTCAGAGATGATCTGATTCTGAATATGGACAACCTTCTGGAAAAGATCAAGGACGATAAACTGGGTTATCCTGCCGGACTTTCTGTCTCTTCCGGGGGAACTGTCAGACCGGATTACAGAGAGTCCCGTTTCTCTGACAATTCTGCGACGGACATACTGAACAATATCCTGGGTTTTGAAACATTTTATACATCAGGGGCTGAGAGCAGTTTTTCAATGCTGACAGCGTATTACAATCCTGAGCTTAATGGAAAAATAATTAAAAAAATTTCAGAAGTGAAAAGTTCCCTGAGTCTTTTGAATACGTTCAAGTCTGATCTGAATTCAGGAAACAGAACAAACATACAGACTGTAATGACTAAAGTCGGGGAACTCAGAGCCCTGATAAAGACTGATCTGTCGAATGCGCTCGGTTCTTCCGGAAGTTCGTCAGGATCCGGAGGCGACGGTGATTAGATTTTTTCACTTTATCATTATATTATATGCATCGGCAGTCTATGGACAGGAAACGGTTCCCAAAAAAGCCCCTCCTACTGCTGAAGAAATTGAAGCAGAAAAAAAAAGAATGGAGAAAATGTATGAGAAGGCGGCTATCAATGTCATAGGCGACAATAAGGACAGTCTGAAAAAAATTCCTGGATCAGCCACTCTTGTGGAGAAGAAGTTTCTCGAAGAAACTCAGCCTCTTGACGCGATGGAGGTTCTGAGAAGGGTGCCGGGAGCATCTACCCGCTTTATGGATTCTGCAGGACTGACTCCGAATATCGGATTTCGGGGAGTGAGCAATGAGGAGTCGAGAAAGACACTGATTCTTGAAGACGGAGTTCTGACTTCTCTGAGTCCTTACGGTCAGCCGGAAAGCTATTACTCGCCTCAGATAGACAGGATGTCAAGGGTGGAGATAGTGAAAGGTTCAGGATCCATACTGTTCGGTCCTTCTACAATAGGGGGAATTGTAAATTTTGTCACAAGAAAACCGCCTGCAAAGAATACATTCAGCACAAGAACAATGGGCGGCGAAAACGGATACTTTTCTTCACTGAATCAGTTCGGAGGAACCACAGGAAAAACAGGATATGATATATCCTATCTTCACAAGCAGGGTGACGGGTACAGGGACTATAATCATTTTAATGTGAATGAAGCCAACCTGAAGCTTGTCCATGCTCTGAATGACAGACATACATTTACTTTCAAACTCAGCGTCCATGAACAGAAAGCCAGAGCTACCTATCTCGGACTGACTGAGGGACTGTACTGGAAGAATCAGAGGATCAATCCGGCACAGTTTGATCTGAAGGAACTGAACAGGACCTCTGCGGTTCTAGGCCATGAATATACGCTGAATGAAAACAACAGAATCATCACAAAGGTATATGCAACCGGCGCTCAGAGAAACTGGCAGAGAGAGGATTACGCTTACAATAATTACAGTCAGTACGGAACGGCTTCAATTCCGCCGACAGACACATATCAGATTTACGCACCGGCTCCTGTCGGAAACAGACCTGGAGATGTTCTTTATATGAGAACCGGAGCTCCGATGAGAAATCAAGGGTTTGGGACCTTGGGAATAGAGACAAAACTGGAAAGCAGTTTCAGTCTGGGGTTTACTAAACATGAAGTCGATCTGGGGGCAAGAGCACACGGAGAGCAGAACAAGATCAACTTCAAACAGCAGCCTTCATTCCTGCAGTACCCTTTCATCAGGGAAGGAATTCCTTTCAGTCAGCAGGACAGAGTCATTCGTGCATATGCACTCTATTTTCAGGACAGAATCAGTCTGACCGATAAATTCAAAGTGATTCCTGGGCTTCGGTATGAAAATATATCTCAGGGAGTATATACCAAGAGAAGAAAGGCAACGGCAAGAGACGTGAGAGAAAAAAGGGCAGGTGCGGAAGGGGATATTATTTTTGTAGATCAGGGAGGGGAGACCTATGTGAAAATTCTGCTTCCCGGATTCGGTGTGACATATGACATATCCAGGGACTTTATCTGGTTTGCAGGTGTTCATAAAAGTTTCTCTCCTCCTACCTTCGGGACTTCCATCAGCCCGTACGGACAGGATTACAGACTGGGAGCCGAGACAGCTACAAATTACGAGACCGGCATAAGAGGTGATATCACAAAATATTTATATCTTGAAACTGCAGTATATATGATGTATTTCAGAGATCAGATTATCGATACTTCCGAAGTGTCAAGTGAAACTGGAACACGGCCTGTCAATACAGGAAAGTCTTCTCATAAGGGACTTGAGAATTCAGTGACTTTTGATCTTGGAAAATTCATGAAATGGAATGTGGAAGTGCCTTTCGATTTTATATACTCTCATATAAATGCAAAAAATGAGACCTATGAAAAATTTCCCCACATCATCGATCAGAACAGTAATATCCAGTTCATTTCCAGACCTCTTGTTCTGCTCGACCAGAACGGAAAGATCGTAAATCCTGACACAAACGGAAAAGCTCTTCCATATGTTCCTGAAAATGTATATACAATTGCAGGAACTATTCGCGGAAAGGAAGGGTACTACATCAGGGCAGAGTATCAGTACATCGGAATGCAGTACGGATCTCTTTCCTCTTACAGAAATCTGAAGTCTCCTGCAAATCCTTATCCTTCCGTGAACGGAGTGTCTTATGATTTCGTCTGGAATACGAAAGATCAGACTCCTGACGGAAACACAGGCGTGATTCCTTCCTATGGTCTTGTAAATGCATCAATGGGGTACAAACATCCTGAAAAGAAATGGTCAGTATTCATTACGGGAAAAAATCTTCAGGACAGGCACTATATTTCAGGAAGACTTCCTCAGGGAATCATGCCTGGGCCGACCAGACAGATCAATATAGGATTCAGCATGGAGTTCTGAATCTGAATCTCAGATTACAGAAAGAAATATTAGATATTCCTAATACAGCCGGAACTGACCGGCTGCTTCATAAAATGATTAATTCTGTTTGATCTTTTTCAGCATAAGAGAAAACTCTGTATTCAGAGTTACAGATGAAGTTATTTCTAATTGCAGTCAAGACATTCAGAGAGAATCTCAGAGACAGTAAAAGTTTCTATACTGCACTCCTGTTTCCGGCACTTCTTCTTCTCATCTTTTTTAATGCATTCGGGGGAGGGGGCTTTTCCGACTTTCTGAACATCGGGCTGACTGACAGATCGAGAAGCCCGGAGTCTTTCGAACTCATTCAAAAAATCAGATCATTAAAGTTTGAAAACAGTCCTGTTTTTTCCGTCAGAGAGGGATCTGATTCTGATATCTTCAGACTATGCATTGCGGAGGGAAGGTGTTCTGCGGCTGCCGTCATTCCTGAAATGTATTCCGCTGATGCAGGAAAGGGAAAATCGGAAATTGAACTTTACGGAGACACTGCATCCGATCTGTATTCTTTCACGGAAGGTTTTGCCGAGCAGGCTCTTCTTGAGAGACTCGAGGAGCTGAACGGAAAAAAGATCAGTGCGGGATACAGGATATCCTTTCACAAAAAGAGCGGAACTTCCAATGATTTTTTGACCGGGCTTCCGGGGATTCTTGTCTTCGCTGTATTTTTCGGTGTCATATTCACCTCAATGATTCTGAACAGAGAGGAAACGTCCGGAAGTTTCCTTCGAATCCGAATGAGCGGAACAGGCATTTCTCATTATCTGTCGGGAGTATTGATTTTTCAGATCTTTTTTTCATTTCTTCAGATATTTACTGCAATTTCCATAATTTATATTCTCGGATTCAGAATGCAGGGGAGCATTCTTCAGACTGGATTCATTATTCTCATTTTGAATCTTCCTGCTTCGGGACTGGGGTATGCTGCCGCTGCTTTTTCCAGAAATACCAGTGAGGCGGTCAATATCGGAACGGCACTGATGCTTCCCCCGGTCTTCCTGTCAGGCTCCCTTTTTCCTATGGATACTTTTCCCGTAAATCTTTTCGGATACACCGTGAATATTCTATCCGTTTTTCCCTCCTCCGATGCAGCGGATCTGATCCGCAAGATTCTGATTTTCGGGGACAGTCTGAACCTTCATGGAGGTCAGACAATCCAATATTTTATTATAAGCACAGTCTATTTTCTTTCAGGACTTTTCATTTACAGATACAGACTGAGTTCAGGAAGGAAGGAAATCTGATGTCGGCACTTTCTATACAGAATCTGGTAAAGACCTATGGGAGTTTTGCTGCTGTGGACGGAATCAGTCTTGAAATTCAAGAAAATGAGATTTTCGGATTTCTGGGACCGAACGGTGCAGGCAAGACTACTGCGATAAAAATGATCTGCGGGCTGATTTCGAAAACCTCCGGTTCAGTAAAAATTTTCGGCGAGGAAGTAAGTGCCGGTTCTACTGTTCTGAAAAGGATCGGAATGGCACCCCAGACTGCAGTTTTCTGGGAAAAACTTACCTGTTCAGAGCAGCTGGAGTACCTGGGCGGACTCTACGGAATTCAGAAAAAAATCTGCAGAGAAAGATCTGAAAGACTTCTTTTGGATCTGGGACTGATTGAAAAAAGAAATAGTCTGGGAGGCACACTTTCCGGCGGAATGCAGAGAAGGCTGAACCTCGCACTTGCTCTCATTCACGATCCGGAACTGATCATACTTGATGAGCCTGAAGCAGGACTTGATCCGCAGAGCAGAATACTTGTCAGAGAATACATCCGTTCCCTTGCAGGAACTAAAACAGTGCTTCTGACGACTCATGATATGGATGAAGCAGACAGGCTTTCCGGCAGAATTGCAATCATCGATCAGGGAAAACTTCTCAGGCTGGGAACTCCTTCTGAGCTGAAAAATGACTTCGGTCGGAATGTCAGCCTTGAGGACGTCTTTATCGGACTGACTGGAAGAAGGCTCAGAGAATGAAAGCTCTGAGAATTGCACTGATTCAGCTTTTCAGTCTGAAAAGAGAACCAAAGCTTCTTTTTATGATTTTTCTGCTTCCTGCATTTATGCTGTACACTGTGTATGCAGGCTATTCTGCCTCTTTCCGGCTAGGCACATATAAAATCGGCATTCAGAAAAACCAAGCATATGATTCTGGGCTTCTGGAGAAAATTCGTAAGTCTGTTCATGAAAATGGAAGACCTGTATTTTCCGTCATTGAAACAGAGGCTTCCGATTCAGACAGACTGATCGAAGAAAAAGCGGTCGATCTGATTTTTCTTCCGGAGAAGAAAGACGGGAAAAATGAATTCATTCTTCTGGGTGACGGAAGCTCTGTCCGGTTCAGCAAGGCAGGAATGTTTTTAGGATCTGTCCTATACGAATATAATGTAAATATAATTCCTTATAAAGTAAACAGAAAAAATTTTTTTAAAAATGTGCCTGAAACTGATTTTCAGATCGCAGTTCCAGGAATGATGGTCTTTGCTGTTCTTCTGCTGATTCCTCAGACAGCCATTCTGGCAGGAAGAGACAGGAGAAGCGGAATACTGGACAGATATACAAATGCAGGGGTCTCACCGTTTCAGTATTTCACAGGCCTGTGCATTTCTCAGGCTGTCTGCGGTTTTCTTCAGCTCATTTTTATGCTTCTGATCAGTGTTTTTATGGGATTCAGAATTTCACAAATGAATCTTATCATTTTTTTCATTTCAGGAATTCTTCTGATTTTTGCATCAGCCTCAATGGGAGTTCTTCTCTCCGGATTCATAAAGGATGACTCGGAGGCACTGAATGCCGGTTCAGCTGTTTCAATGGTGCAGGTCTTTCTCTCAGGCGCATTTTTTGCATTTCCCGGAAAGATTCTGTTTATGCTGAAGGATACAGTATGGAATGTATGGGATCTGATCCCTGCCACGGAAGCCGTTCTGATATGGAATGCAGGATTCGGATACGGAATATCCAGCATACAGAGACTGGTCTGGCTATCCGTTCTAGCCGTAATCTGGTATATATTTGGATATAAAATATATGAATTAAAGGAAAAGAAATGAACTTCACATATATAATGATTTTTTCGATGATGATCTGGGGAGTAAGCTGGGTCGCAGGGAAAATCATCTCGTCAAACGCAGATCAGTTTACTGTTCTTTTCTGGAGAAACATACTTACGTCTGTTTCCCTATTTCCGGTGATCTTTATTCTGAAGCTGGAACTGAAACTCACCTTAAAGACAGTCATCATGAGTTTTCTGGCTTCCATGGCAATGCTTGCCTATTCGTATCTGTTCTTCCTTGGACTGCAGAAGGGAATGGCAGGCGCCGCAGGTGTTCTCGTGACCTCTCTCAATCCTATCATGAATTTTACATTAGTGTGTATTTTCAACAGGCATAAGCTGAGCCGAAACGAGGCTCTCGGTCTTGTTCTGGGCGCTGCCGGAGGACTGATCCAGATGAAGATCTGGAATGAAAGCATGGGAAGTCTTTATGAGAAAGGGATCTTTCTTTTTCTGTCTGCGAGTTTTCTCTGGGCAGTTCTAAGTTTTATTACCGAAAAGTCAAAGGATACGGCTCATCCTATTTACTTCAGTTTTCTGATATACAGTATTTCTGCTGCGGTCTCTTCTTTTGCCGGGTTTTCCAGGGACTTGAGAGTGGTCTTTCAGCTTGGTACTTCTTTCTGGGTAAGTCTTTTTTATCTCTCTGTAATATCCACATCCTTTGCCACTACCAGTTATCTGATTGCTGCATCCAGAATCGGTTCACATAAGGCGAGTTCATTCATTTTCCTTGTTCCAAGTGCCGCAGTTATCAGCAGCTGGATTATTCTCGGTGAGGTTCCCGTCTGGAATACAATTGCAGGGGGGACTCTTTCGATTGCGGCTGTGTATCTGATTCAGAAGGTTTCAAAAAATCAGATCACTGATGAGGAACTGATACAGGATTGACGTAGCGACACAGGGATTCGAACCCCGGACCTGCGGATTATGATTCCGACGCTCTAACCAGCTGAGCTATGTCGCCGTCATTTCCAGAAAAAAAAACTGCCCGGATTAGTCAAAGTCTTTTAGGTAGTATTCTTTTAATTTTTTGTTCTGCAGGAAAAGTTTTGTGAAATAGGTTCCGTAAGTCAGATAAATCTCGTCGCCTGCTTCAATATCTCTGACTGCAACTACCTGAATGAAAGGGTGATGATCAATTTCTCTGAATTCCACATTGTATGCTTTTTTGCCCCTGACCCTTTTTCCGTCCACTGTGACCGGGCTGTGGTTGATATAACGGAGAAGCATTTTTTCAGGAGGATGGAGTGCTACATACTGCTTGGGCACAGTGTCAAGCATAGTGATGTCGAGCATATGCGCATAAGTATCGTAAGATTCACAGTCTTTTTCGGTGAGAAGAACTCCGTCATAATTTCCGAGGACTTCTTCTTTCTTGAAATCTTTCTTTGCAAAAAGTCCAAGTCCTGCTCCCGGCAGAAGACTTTTTTTCACGATAAATTTCTTATCTTCCAGTTTGGGTTTCTTTGTTTCTTTCTTCATAAACTCATATCCGATCCAGAATTGCGGCAGAAACAGTGTTTGCGCCGACAGTTTTCTAGTGTCAGACTTTTGAACACAAGTATTCCTGTAACTCATTTTTGCATAAAAAGAGCAGTACTTTGGAAGGACATAAATTTTTTCTATAACAGACTGCGGGCGAATGATCCTGAAGGAAAATTTACTATATGTTATATACTATAATTTATTTAAAGCATTTTACGGAATGTACGTCTTGGATTTACGATTTCACTTCGTTCCCAGTGCGGGTCCATTGGAAATCCGAGAAGAACTTTGGATTTGCCCGAGCAGAGTCTCCTTAGGTGAAGCTGTGTATGTGTCTGAAAATTTTCCCCGGTTGAGGTTTAGAGTCATTGAATATTGCAATAAAGCGGTGTGTTTTCCGGAGACTGCATAACGCTTGAAGGGATCCTAGCGAGATGAGCATCTCTCTGCTGTCATTATAATCAGAGCTTCAAGCAGGAAAGACTGAGATCCTGCCTTTTCTTTTTTCCAGACTGACGGGGATTCCGAATACATCGGAAATATTTTCTGCGGTAATGACTCCTTCCAGTCTGCCTTTCGAAACAGTCTTTCCTTCAGACAAAATCAGTGCATGAGTGATGAATTCCGGCATCTCTTCCAGACGATGTGTAATGAACACTGAGGAAAATCCATATTGAGATTTTTTTTCACAGAGAAATTCCAGAAAGCTTTCTCTGGCACCATAGTCCAGATGAGACATCAGTTCATCGAGAATCAGCAGTTCCGGTCGGGAAATCAGCGAACGAAGCAGAAGAATTTTCTGCTTCTCCCCGTCGGAGTGGAGGAAGAATTGCTTATCCGGATTTTTGAGCC
>DAORDI010000029.1:10663-31236 GCA_035345895.1 Leptospiraceae bacterium | reverse complement strand
TGGCGAATGGCGAATGGCGAATGGCGAATGGCGAATGGCGAATGGCGAATGGGGGCGGTCGTCGAGCAGCGACAGCGTATCTAGACGTTTACCCGAAGAGTGGGGTTGTGTAAAAGCGCGCACTATGGCTATTTACCGCACACCATGCTGCGGCTATGAATGCGGATGATACATTAGAAAGTTCTAATATAGATTTTACATAGTCCCGCAGATAGAGAATAGTGCCGCAAGCAAGCAGGGGATAGGTTAGCTTCATCGGTATCGGTGATCCGGACAAACTGGATGTACTGATCGGAAGATTTCGAGACTTCGCAGAGTCAATCCGTGCCTGACTGAAAAGAATTTGACATATTCAGGGAAACTGTCAGGATAACCTTGGAGCTGTCAGAGATGAATGCTAAGGAGAAAAAATATGGAACTGATTGAAGAAAGAATTAAAGCGTTAACTCCGGAACTGCAAAGGGAAGTACTCGACTTTATTGATTTTTTGGTCAATAAATACTCGCTGTTTTCAAATAAGGCGCAGTACAGGGCAAAATCTGTAGGGGGTTCCTTAGAAAAGTATAAAAACAGTAAATTGCAATCTAAAGAAAAAGATGCCTGGGCCGTTGCAGTCAAGGATAAGAAATAAAAGTTAAAGATTGTGTTTAATGATTCAATTCCGAAAACCCGCCCTGAACGGAGCAAAATGAAAATGAAACATATCATCATTATATTTCTATTATTCTTATCCCACTGCCAGTCTGTCTCCAATTATCTCCAATACCGAGCCTACGATTTCCGAGATATGTTTACAATCGGTGTGGAAAAGAATGTCGCCGGAGGATCATTCTTTGTCTGGTGTTTTGGAGGAGGACTACAGTATGGAAGTGAAGGAAATGGCTATGGGATCAGAAGCGGGAGCTTAGGTGAATACAAAACGGGATATAGTGGAGAGATTCCGCCAGAAAGAACTTTGTCAAAAGGCAAATACGATAGAAAGGGAGATCCTGTTCGAGTAGTGAGGCGAATAATAGTACCTTACGGGAATAGTGTTTTTATTGATAACAGTATTGAAAGTATTCCGATTTATACAGAATTGAAGCGAGATCAAAAAAAGTCTTACTCTGCTCTGACGTTAGGAATTTTTCCAAATATAATTTCAGTGTATTCCTACTGCGAATATGACCCCGAATACTGTCGACTTTCCAAGTTGGGCAGAAAATGCGAGATGCCTTTGCAGATTGAAGGATCATTAGGATTGTACTATGGACTTCGGTTTGGTTTCAACTTCTATGAGGCACTGGATTTTATTACAGGGATATTCGGAGCAGATCTATTGAATGATGATACACTTGCTCCAATGACTGAAAAAGACAGAAGAGAAATGCTGTCTGAAATTCATCAGCAGATCAGAGGAGTTCCTCTTCCTACTCAGGATATCGGTGAAATTTGTTCTGCGGAAAAACTCTGCCTGAACAGCATCTGTCTGGATGGAAAATGCCATGAAAAAGGTTCTGAAGACAGAATCCCTTGGAAATGTAATGAAAAAGGATGCGGAGTCTCAGGAGCTTCCTGCAGACTGGATTCAGAATGCAAGGGTATCTGTGTCAACGGAAAATGTCAGTGAATCTCAAATCGCAATCATGATAAAAATATTTCGAGACTTCGCAGAGTCAATCTGTACCTGACTGAAAAGGATTTGACATATTCCGGAAATCTTTCAAGATAGCCTTGGAGCTGTCATAGATGAACGCTAGAGAAAAAGAAATTCTGCATACTCTGTCCGAGAAAATCAAGGCAATATTTCCAGATACGAAAATTTGGCTTTTCGGTTCAAGGGCCAAAGAAACGGCAGAGCCGGATTCAGATTATGATATATTCGTTGTCTGCAGGGATGCCGTTCAAAGAAAACAAATCAGTGAAATTTTATGGGAAACTGGTTTTGAAAACGATATGCTTTTAGTCGGCTCTTATATTGAAGAAATCCTTTTTTCAGATCCTAAATATCGGCAGAGTATGTTTATTCAAAGTGCTATGAAGGATTGTATTTCTTTATGAATATTGATGAAAAAAAAGATTTTGTAATTTTCCGAATGAAAGAAGCTAAGGAATCTTATCTGGATTCCATTCTTTTGCTGGAGAATAAAAGTTTCAGATCTTCAGTGAACAGAGCATACTATTCTATGTTTTATGCAGTTCTTGCATTGGCAAATCTGTCAGAACTGTCAGTTTCCAAGCATGCTGGAGTAATCGCTTTCTTTGACAAGGAATATATAAAAACAGGAATTTTTACTAAAGAATATTCAAAATATCTCCATACTGCATTTGAACTTCGTCAAGAATCAGATTATCTGGATTTCAAGGATATCTCACTTAATGATGCAGAAAAAGCGGTAAAGGCTGCAGAAAAGTTTCTCAAAACAGTATTTCAGCATATACAGGAAAAATACAGTCTCTTCTTTCCTTTTTCAGAGAATGATCAATGAAACATATCATCATTATATTTCTATTATTCTTATCCCACTGCCAGTCTGTCTCCAACTATCTCCAGTACCGAGCCTACGATTTCCGAGATATGTTTACAATCGGATTGGAAAAGAATGTAGCAGGCGGGTCATTCTTTGTCTGGTGTTTTGGGGCAGGGCTGCAGTATGGGAGTGAAGGAAAGGGTTATGGGATCAGGGGAGGCAGCTTAGGTGAATACAAAACGGGATATAGCGGAGAGATTCCATCAATAGGACATTTAACAAAGGGCAGAGTAAATAGGTCTGGTGATCCTATTCGTGTTACAAGAAAGATTTTGGTTTCATATGGAACTAGTATTATACATAATAATAGTATAGAAAATGTCCCAATATATGCTAGTATGATAAGGAGTAAAACTAAGCCATACTCAGCAGTAACTTTATTTATATTTCCGGATGTATCTTTTTCGTCCATGTACTGCGAGTATGACCAGGAATTCTGCCGACTTTCTAAACTGGGCAGAAAATGCGAGATGCCATTACAGTTTGAAGGATCATTAGGATTGTACTATGGCCTGCGTCTGGGATTTAATGCTTACGAAGCACTGGATTTTATTGCTGGGATATTCGGAATAGATGTTCTGAAGGATGACACACTAGAACCAATGACTGAAAAAGACAGAAGAGAAATGCTGTCTGAAATCCATCTGCAGATCAGGGGAGTTCCTCTTCCTGCTCAGGATATCGGTGAAATTTGTTCTGCGGAAAAACTCTGTCTGAACAGTGTATGCCTGGATGGAAAATGCCACGAAAAAGGTTCTGAAGACAGAATCCCTTGGAAATGCAATGAAAAGGGATGCGGAGTATCAGGAGCATCCTGCAAATTGGATACAGAATGCAAGGGTATCTGCGTCAACGGAAAATGTCAGTAATGATTAAGTTTTAAAAAATGCTTCCTTTCCTGCAAATACTATAGGGAGTTTGATTATATTGGAAACTCTGTGATCGATGAGTTCTTTATAATATTCGTTTTCTTCTATCTGCAGAAGAGCCGAGTCGAGTTCCTTCTGAATTCTTTCATTAAATTTCTTGGCAGATTCTCTTTTTTTCTTTTCGATCTGTTTGATTTCCATCACGATTCCGTTTTTTGACTTATCATGAGGAATCATTAAAATATCATATCTTCCATTCCCGCTTTCCCGATTGGAACGGATGACATAGTCGTCACAGAGGACAGCGAGCATCCCTAGAGTATAGGCATGGTAGACCTTTTCCGGTTCTCCGTCTGTATCAAAATAACTGAATGTATCTCCGATGATTTTTCGGAATCCTTTTGCGAATTTATCGATCTGATTGTTCACAAGACAGTCGGCAGTTTCCTGCAGAAAATTTCGCATAATGCTGATCTCTGCATTCAGCCAGCCCAGAATCATCTGCCGGAAAATAAGCTTTATTTCATAATTAGGAATTCTCAGTTTATACAGATTATTCCCTCTGCTGTCCTGCACAGTCAGATAACCGCTGAAAGTCAGAAGTGTCCAAATAAGATCGGGACTTGAATCCAGTTCAGAAAATACAAAGTTTTCATACAGTTCTCTTTCCACTGTTTCCCCGTTGAGCAGTCTTTCGACAGATTCCCTCATCTCGGAATCTTTTTTTCGGCTGATTCTGTCCAGAATGAGATCATTGGAACTCGTATTTGCCCAATAGGGCTTGAAACCGTCCTCCCAGCCGATGATATAATTCAGCACAGACCAGGGATTGTAGATTTCCGTCCGGTTCCCAAAAGTATAGCCGTTGTACCATTCCTTGATCTGATGATAAGACACCGGCTGTTCCAGGTCAGTTATGATCTGTTTCAGCTCCTCATCCGTGAAACCGAATTTATCGGAGAAAGGACGATCAAGGATGCTGTACACACTCAGATTGTTCAGACCGGAAAAAATGCTCTCCCGGGATACTCGGAGTATCCCCGTAATTACTCCCTTGTATAGACAGGAATTATCCTTGAATGCACTGCTTAAAAAATTTCTCAAAAAGGAAACTGCTTCATTATAAAACTTTTTAACTCCGGAATGAATGGTAGTGTCGTATTCATCTATAAGAATGACAACTTTTTCATGATGAAAGCGGAAAAGATATTCACTCAGCCTGAGCAGGGATTTTTCGTAAACGGATTTAGAGGCGGTCTGTTTCAGTATTTCATTAAATTCGGATTTTTCAAAATCTTTCAGCAGTTCGCTTTCCATTAAATAATAATGGGAGAGATATGCACCGACGACTGTGCTTTTGATATGCTCCAGAACTTCTTCCCAGTTTTGACCTTTCGCATCCTTCAATGTCAGGTAGATGACAGGATACTTTCCTCTTTTTTCGAGGATGTCTTTTCCAGTCTGCTCAATCTTGAGTCCTGCAAACAGCTTCTCGTTCTCCGGTTTTCCTGTTTCAAAAAAATACCTGAGCATGGACAGGTTGAGAGTTTTTCCGAATCTGCGGGGACGGGGAATCAGCACAACCTGCTTCTGGATATCAATCAGCTCCTGAATGAAGAGGGACTTGTCCACATAGTAATAATTGCCTTCGATGATATTCTTAAAGTCGGAATTTCCTATGTCCAGTTTTTTCATTCACTTCCCATTCTGTGCAATGCTTGGAATTTTGACAATCCAAATCTTCCCTTGCCCCCGTGCTCTCGGCAGGCGCACAAAAAGAATTTGAGGTTTTAAAGCCCTGCCTGATTTCTGTATTTATGGAAATCAGGTACTTGTTTTTTCGAAAAGTCTTCGCTTCTGTTTTCGGTCTTGTTGTTCTTTTTTCTCTCGGATGCAAAAATCCGGTGGAGGAGAAATGTGCTGATATCTGCAGGTTCACTTTGAACTGTGCCGCAAAAAATGCCAATCCGGTGCTTATGGCAAACAAGATGTTTCAGGATGCGCAGATTCAGTGCGAGGGAACCTGCACAATGTTCCAGTCTGAATTCATCACCTGTTATGAAGAAAACAAGAATTCCTGTGAAAAATTCTTTAAATGTGCTGTGACATCGGGGCTGTTCGAATGATTCAGAAACGTTTTCTATATATCCTCATCCCTTTACTGATTCTGCCTTATCTGCTTTCCCTTCCTGTGGATCTGATTGACATTGACACCGCCCAGTACGGAGAAATCGCAAGAGAGATGATTCGAGGAAATGATTTCATCCATCTGAGAGATCACGGAAGAAAATATCTGGACAAGCCGATCATGACTTTCTGGACAATTGCAGCCTCCTTCAAGGTTTTCGGAATCTCTGCCTGGAGTTTCCGTCTCACTGCAGTTCTCGCACTTCTTGCAGGGGCATACTCGGTTTTCCGTCTGACAGAACTTATTTCTGAAAACAGAAACAGGGCTCTCGTCGCAGGACTTTCCTATCTTTCGATACCGGGACTTTTCGGGATTGTTCTGAATCCGATCATCGACATCTATCTCTGTATGTACATTGTATTTGCCCATCATGCATATTATCTTGGATTCAAAAAAAATAAAAACTATTATTATCTAATGTATCTATGGATTGGGATCGGCTTTATCACCAAGGGGCCTATTTCTGCAGTGATCCCGGCAATTTCGATCGGCGGGGACATCCTGTACAGAAGGGACTGGAAAAGACTTCTGGAAATGAAACTTCTCCCCGGAATTCTGATTGCCGCAGTTCCGCCTCTTCTCTGGTCGCTTGTGCTTCACGAGGAGTTCGGAAGTTTCGGTCCTTATTTTTTCCTCTGGCTCCAGTCCTTCGGAAGATTTTATAAAAAGATGTACAATCAGAAGCTGGACCCTGCCTATTTCTACACAAGTTTTCTCTGGGGACTTGCGACTGTATCCGTATTTCTCGGGATCTGTGCATGGAGAGAAGGCTGGGATTTTTTCAGCAGAAACTGGGCTGGACTCCGTCTCAAGACTCTCCAGAATTTTTCCAAGGGAAAATCGGACGGGGACTATGTTCTGTACTTCTGGGTGTTCGTGTATCTTTTTCTCATCGGATTTTCCAGATACCAGCTCCCGCAGTATGTTTACTGGGTGCTGCCGGGAGGAATCATTTACGCATCCAAATTCATCGAGGAGATTTCCTCTGCAGAGTTTTCTTTCCGTTCTGAATGGTTTTATTTTATCCCGCAGATTCTTTTTCTGTCCGCAGTCATCGCAGTTCCGATTTTTGTGATTGATGCAGGGCCTGTCTATTATGGAATCATTATACTGTATCTAGTCGGATTTTTCTTCCTCAAAAAAGAAAATGCATTTTTTTCGGCTCTTTTCCTTCCTTCCGCGCTTATCTTTGCACTCGCAGGTGCTGAGATTTATCCTGCACTTCTGAAATACCAGCCTTCCAGGGAAATCGGGAAAAAACTGCAGGAGCTCGAACCGGGGAAGGACGGTTTCTACAGTTTCGGACTGCCCTTTTCTAAGCGTTCTTATGAATTTTACTCAGACAGGATCATTAAGAATATTGCGGACACGGACAAGTTTGCAGAAGTCCTGAAAAAGGAAGGAAGCAGGCTTGTCATCACTCCTCAGGAGTATGCAATGTTTCTCGAAGGGTATCTCGGAGAGAGATTCAAGATGGAAATGGTCGGAGTATATCCTGCTCACAAAGTGGCCACTCCCACGAAGGAATATCTTCTGAAATCAAAGAGAGAAAGTTCTGCAAAGAAGGTGCTATTGATTCGGGTTTCACTGAAGTAGAAATCATCGGGGAATAATCTCATAAACATATTCTCCGATATTCCTGTTCTGAAATTCGACACCGATCAGATAGATGGACTTTCCTTTGTTGGTATATTTTTCATGATATTTTCTGTCTTTTATCTGCTGCAGGGCCTGTGCCTTGGTGCCGTTCAGCTTGAATTCAAATATATATGTATGGTTATCATCTATGACTGCATCTATTCGACCGATATTTGTCTTGACTTCAGTTTTGATTTTCATTCCTATCAGAGAAAAGATCAGATAGAAAACTGTCTGAACAGTGATCAGCTCTTCAAATCTGGAGTAGGTCTCTGATTTTGTCAGACTGAAGCCGTGAGCACTCGCAATATAATCCATCTGCTCCTTCAGAAACACTTCCAGTTTTTCGGCTGTACCGGCCATCTGTTTACTGAAATCAAGACGGATGACAGGATATTTATGCCACCTCCAGTCCGAATCGGCGCGGACGGGAAAGAAAATAAGCGCCGGCAGCATCAGATATTAGATTATATATAATCTCAGTTTTGTCAATATAGAGGAAGTCCCCTTCTATGATCTTTAGGTGTCAACTGAATATTATAGGAAGTCAGTCTTTGTCGTTTTTATTCGCTTGATTCATTTTCCAATACCAGCTTCCTGATATTCAGAACGGCATCTTTCAAATTGCCCATATCATCTGCATCGATTTTCGATTCCAGTTTTTCAATTTTTTCGAAGAGACGTTTCTCATAAGACTCAACTGCATTCCAAAGACTTGCCAGCAGTTCATTTTCATCGTCCTGCGGATGACCTCCTGCGGTAAAAGCATAAGAACTCTCTGAAAACAGGTCCCGTATCTGATTCTCAGAAAGAATTTTCTGAATCAGTCTTAAACTTTTGCTGAGGCTCTGGAAAAGATGCGATTTTTCGTCCACCCGACTGTAGAAATGGTGATGGAGTTCATGGTTCAATATGATTCTTATGCTCTCCTCTGTTTCAAGACAGGCTTTCATTATCCGAATGGATTCCAGAAATCCGGAGTAGAACGCGTTAAATTCATCAGTATTGGATTGAATTAAAACATCATGCATTTTGTATTCAGGATATCTGCTGTTCCATTGGGACAGTGTTCTTTGAATGTGCTGAATCTGAAAAATCTGCAGAGAAAATTGACTTGCATTCCAATGAATGCAGATGCTGTCTGTTTCCAGAGTGACCCATTCACAGCGGTATGTTTTCCTGACCTGCAGAATGCTTTCGGAATTTTTATGAAGATCAAAAATCAGAACATTGTCTCCTGATTTCAGCAGAAAACTGACAGGTTGAAAATCCACTTTCTCTGTCTTCCTGTCTGATTTTATATATAAACTGTATCCCATTTTCCGATACTCAGTATCCATCATCACAGGGAAATGAACAGTGAAAATATACGGGACAGCCTTTGTGATATCCTCTGGCAGAAATTTTCTGTCGAAACTGTCTCTTCTGGGAACAAATGTCAAAGTCTTCAGAAGGCAGTTGATTTTTTCTTCATTGTCAGGAGAAATACGCAGACTTTCGATCATTTCTTCGAGACTTTCCATATTCTGCTTTTTCTGTTTCCCGTATAGACGGGAAGCCGAATTTCGGGATTTCAGACCTCTTCTATAATATATTCTGTTTCCCTATTCAGATATCCGATTCCAAGCAGGAAAATCTTTTTTCCTGATCCCATATAAGGTTCGTGATATTTTTTACTGTGGATTTGTTCCATTGCTCTTTCCGGTCTGTCAAGTTTCATTTCAATCACATAAATTCTGTCTGAGAATTCCAGAATGCCGTCCGCACGACCTTCACTGGACAGTACTTCCAGGTCTATACTGCATCCGATCAGTTTAAGGATCATATAAAAAAGAGAATGATAATAGGCTTCTGCATCCATATGAAGTGTATACGGAATGGAGGCAAACAGGGAACGGAGTTTCAGAATAAAACTCTTGATATCGCTGTTTTTCAGTGCTGAGTTCATATCCCATACGATTGGACTGATCTGACCGGTTGATTTGGTTCCATCCAGGAAGGAATTCAGGATATGAAAGAAAAAGGATCTTCTGACTTCTTCGTTCGGATAGTCCAGTGTATATTTTACGGCAATTCCCTCTTTTCGGATTTCCTTAACAGTCAGATATCCTGTCTGAAGAAGCAGGGAATGGAAACTGATTTCATTGATTCCAAATGACTCAAATGCTTCCGGATCCGCCTCAATGTTCTCCATGGAGGGGATGGAAATTTTTTCCGATTTGATGTGTCTGATCAGAAAAGTCGGAGTTCCAGTCTGGAACCAGAAGTTCTGAAATTCCCCCCTGTCAAAGAAGTTGAGAATGGAATAGGGGTTGTAGACCCTGTTCTTTCCGTCCCAGCTGTATCCGTTGTACCAGGTTCTCAGCTGAGAAAGAATCTCCGTCGTCGTCATTTTTGTCTTTTCGAGCAGAGAAGGAAATCTGTCTGAAAAGCAGATTTCCAGTTCTTCTTGAGTGTATCCCAAAAGAGATGCAAATTCAGGAAAAAAGGATATATCCTTGATATTGTTCAGACCTGAGAATATGGAAACCTGGGAAAATTTGGATACGCCTGTAATGAACGCAAAATGGATGTATTCATCTGAACCTTTGATTACAGAATAAAAGTTCCTCAGGATGTCTCTCATCTGAGCAAGCATCTCTGAATTCGTGAGATAATCCACTATAGGCTTATCATATTCATCAATCAGAATGACGACCTTAGAACCTGCAGACAGTTTTCGAATCAGCTCTTTGAACTGTCCTGTTACTAGAGTGGATTGGAGAGAAACTGAATAAGTCTCTGCAATAACTTGAATGACCTCTTTTAAGGAAGTTTCCAGATTCTGCACAGTGTCAGTCTGACAGGTGGAGAGATCAATCCGAATTACGGGATATTCTTTCCAGTCGATTTTGTCTTCGATATACAAGCCGGAGAAGAGTTCCTTTCTTCCCTTGAAAATACTGTCCAATGTGCTGATCAGAAGGGACTTGCCAAACCGCCTTGGGCGTGAAAGGAAAAGGTAGCTGCCCGCTTCCAGAAGATTTAAAATATCTCTCGTTTTGTCTATATACAGGTAATTGTTTTCGATCAGTTTGGAGAACGTCTGGATGCCGATGGGGAGCTTTTTCACAGTTTCAGTCTGCGAAGCCATTGCCGGGCAGTCAAGGAAATTCAAAAATGTTTTCGTTTACTGAATCCCTTCATTTTTGAATATGGACATAGACCATATGCTAGGGAAGTTATATATTGAACACAGTTCGGATATTTACAGGACTGTGTAAATAAATTAAATGGGCTGTGCAGAATCGTGCAGTCCCTGGTCTGGAGAAAGGATGAGAAAAGCCAAAGTAGCTGTTTTGGGTGCAACTGGTTCGGTAGGACAAAGGTTCATTGAACTTCTGGAAAATCATGAATTCTTTGAGGTTTCTTATTTAGGTGCGTCAGACAAGAGTGCCGGAAATACTTATGAAGAAGTAATGAAGTCCAGATGGAAGGTTTCTCCTTCCATCCCTGAGTATGCCCGAAAAATGAAGATCACGAAATGCAGTCCTTCCGAAACACCGGGTGTGGATCTGGTATTTTCCGGTCTGGACAGCGATGTTGCAGGGACTATTGAAAAAGAATATGCCGTTGCGGGCGTTATGGTCATCTCCAATGCCAAAAATCACAGGATGGACAAGGATGTACCTATCCTTTCTGCGGAAGTCAATCCTGAACATCTGGAAGTGCTTCAGTTTCAGAAATCCCCGGGAAAAATCGTCACAAATTCAAACTGCACAATTATGGGTGTCACAATCACTCTGAAGCCTCTTTTTGATAAATTTGGAATTGAATCCATATTTACCGTTTCCATGCAGGCTGTTTCGGGTGCGGGATATCCCGGAGTTCCTTCTATGGACATTTTGGGAAATGTCATCCCGTATATCAGCGGAGAAGAGGACAAGGTGGAGACAGAACCTCAGAAATGTCTGGGTTCAGTACGGGGAGGGGAGATTGTGCACGCAGAATTCAGAACCTCCGCTCACTGCAACAGGGTTCCTGTCATAGATGCACATACAGTATGTGTTTCCATCAAACTGAAGAAGAAAGCGACAGAAGAGGAAATCAGAAAAGCCTGGGCGGAATTCAGTGCAGAACCTCAGAAATTAAATTTGCCTTCCGCTCCGAAGAAAGTAATTGACTATAGGGAAGAGGCTGATAGACCTCAACCTAGGATTGATTTGAATTCAGGCCGGGGGATGACGACTACAGTCGGAAGACTCAGACCGGATCCGCTTTTTGACTGGAAATATGTGGTTCTAAGTCACAATACAATCCGTGGCGCTGCCGGTGCTGCCGTACTGAATGCAGAGCTGATTTATAAAAAAGGGTATTTGAACTTAAAGTAACGGAGAGTGATACGTGTCTGATCCTATTTCGCAGTTTTACCGTGTTTTGGAATATGCGCCCTCTATGCAGAGCGTGCAGTCCATGGAATCGAGAGATTTCCAGAACAAGGGGATATTCAAGCTGTTCACTTCAATTTCTGAGTGGACAGACAAATATCTTGCAAACAAGGCATTGCCGAATATAGATCAGCTTGCCAGAGAAGTCGGGCTTGAACGCGAGAAAGTGGAGGCATTCATTCAGGAACTCTGCTTCAAGGGTCCGACTCCGATGGTAAAAAAAATCACTACAGTAGAGTTTGATCCGAGCAATCAGAACAAATCAGAAACAGTCTCCGCCATTCTGAAAAGAAATACAGTCTTTGCAAGACCGCCCAGCTTGGATGCAGGCTCGTCACAGAGATACGTAAACAGCTGCAATGAAGCAAGCGTGGCTGCGATCAAGAAGGGGATCGCTGCAAACCGTATTCCCTGGAAGGGTGATAAATTCCGCGATTATCTGTTTGGAAAGATCAACGAGAACAAACTGAGTGATACTTACGCTTCTGCTGACATAGGAACTCTTTTCAACTGTCCGTACGATACGAACAAGACTCTCAAGGATTCCACAGTCAATCTGCATCTGAAGCCGATTCTGAAAAAGCTGGTGGACGACAAGGTCCTTCTGTTTTTCAGAAATGAGGCTGCTCCGAAATCCAGTAATAAATCCATTTTTCTTTACAATACAAAAGAAGAGATTTTTGAAAGGATTGAGATTTATATCACTTATCTCAAGAGATATGTCATTCCTGGTTTTCAGAAGATCGGAGTCATTTCGGAAGTCGGTGATGAGGAACTGAGGAATATCGGCAAGCTGACATCTGTTCTTCTGGGATATATGGATGATACATACGGTGATCAGAAAGTTGTAGTGGAAGAACTTTCCATTCTGAGCGGCTATTATGATGCCTACAAGGATGAGCAGGCCAAAAAAGAACTCAGAGACAAGGTTCAGGAAGTTGTAAAACTTCTCGAAAGTCAGGCGAGACTCACTGATGTGGCTACGATCCGGCTCGACGGACAGCCGTTTCCTAAGGAACTTATTCCTCAATTATATTCTCATGAAAGTGTGCTCCATACTGAATACAATGACGGGAACCGTCTGTTTGACTTCATACTTCACAAATCATCAATTCCGATAGCATTGGAAAATGCTAAAAAACTTTATGAAGTGTCGGAAAATGATTCTGAACTCAGAATTCTGGCAAGGATGAATGTGGCCAATTATGTGGACAATGCAAAAAGGCAGGAATTCATCAGTGCGGAAACTGCAAGTCTTTTCCGTTATCTTCCGTTCTTCACAAGAATGTGGAGAATGCTTCTCGGCAATATCTATGTCACTCAGAGAGAGGCAGAACTGATCAGAGCCCAGAAAGAAGCAGAACAGAAGAAAAGAATTGCTGAAGCAAAAGCGAAGGATATCGCCAAGGAAAAAGCACGTATTGTTGATGAAAGAATGCGCGGTCAGGGAAAGGAGAATCCGATTACATCCACTGCGAAGGCACTTTTGGGAGAAACCCCAGCTACTGAAACTCAGGTGACTGCATTGGATTTTGAAGCAGAAAAAAGAGTCAAGGAAGTGCAGAAGGCAGTGATCTCCATCCTGGACACAGCCTGGGATCAGAATCTCCGCCCTGACAGAGAGTATCTTGTGAAGGAACTCGGCGGTGAGATAGCAGAGGAAGAACTTCTCTCCATGCTCAAGAAACATTTTTCCAAGGAAATTCTTTCCTTTCAGGTGAAGTCCGTTTCAGGCGGAGGCACAAGGCACAAGTGGCCGATCCTCATTTCCAAATCATATGTAAAAAGAAAAGGAAAGGCACTTCTAGAAAAAGCAATGAAAATAACAGATGAAGAAAGATCAACAGTCACGCCGGATCAGGACAGGTTCGACTTCTGGAATTCCTGTGAAGAGTTCCTGAACAGAGTCATCGGCAAAATTTGATATGCATATAACTCCGGACAAGTTCAGAAAGACTAAGATTATCTGTACCATAGGGCCTGCGACTGCAAACTCTGAAATGATTCAGAAGCTTGCGGAGGCGGGAATGAATATTGCCAGAATGAATATGTCGCACGGCGATCATAAGTTTCACGGAGGCATTATTCAGAAAATCAGGAATCTGAACAAGAAACTGAAATTTCCGATTGCCACACTGCTGGACACACAGGGACCTGAGATTCGAACAGGCGAGGTTCATACAGAGCTGGATCTGAAAGTAGGAGAGATTTTTTCCTTTCATGTCATCCCTGGAATGGGCGAAGTGGAAGCCAAGTCTGTTTTTGTAAATTATACTGATATAATCAATGATCTGAAGATCGGCGACAAGGTGACTGTGGACAACGGACTCATCAATCTTGTAGTGCTTGAAAAAAAGGAAAAAGAACTGATCTGCAGGGTTCTCGACGGGGGAAAACTGGGAAGCAGAAAGCATATCAATCTTCCCGGCATCCGGGTCAATCTTCCTTCCATCACTCAGAAGGATACAAAGGACATTCTTTTCGGTCTGGAAAATGACATCGATTTTATTGCACTTTCCTTTGTCAGAAGTGCAGATGATGTTCTTGCATTGAAAAAACTCATTGAGGAGCATGACGGTCACGCGAAAGTCATCGCAAAGATTGAGGATCAGGAAGCAGTTCGTAATTATAAACACATTATAGAAGTGTCAGACGGCATCATGATCGCAAGAGGTGATCTGGGTGTGGAAGTGGAAATAGAAGAACTTCCTATCCTGCAGAGAAAGATCATCAAGGAATGTGCCAGTCAGGGCAAACCTGTGATTGTGGCGACTCATCTTCTGGAGAGCATGATTACTGCACCTTCTCCTACCAGGGCTGAAGTGACCGATGTGGCCAATGCAGTTTTTGAAGAAGCAGACGCAATCATGCTTTCGGGAGAGACTGCATCAGGAAAATTTCCTGTGAGATGCGTGGAAATGCTTCATAAGATTGCTCTCAGAGTGGAAAACTCGGGGGGCGGAGTCGGTTATGTAAAGGAAAAGCATCCGAAGAATCAGAAAGAAGAACTGGCAAAATCGGCTGCAAGCCTTGCCGATGCGATGAAAGTTCCTGCAGTCATTGTGATAACCAGAAGAGGCAATACTGCAATGAATTTGGCTTCATTCCATCCTCAGTTCCCAGTCATCCATGCATTTACGAATATGACCTCGGTCAGAAGAAAACTCTGGCTGAACAGAGGAATACTGCCTTACAGAGTGGATTTTTCCAGCGATCCGGAAAAGACAATTGCAAATGCAATAGAAATCATCAAAAGAAACGGAATGCTTCGGTCCGGAGACAGGGTTGTAATCCTATCTGACATCATTGCAGGAAGCGACAGGGTCGAAACGATTCAGATCCGGGACGTGAAGTGAAATATTTTTTCAGTATTTTTTCATTGCTGATACTTTTTCAGTGCTCGTTTCCGAATTTCGGATTCGGAAGGGAAAAGCAGACCATATTCATAGACTCAGCTCCCAGAAGTCCTTTCGCGAAAATTGCGGATACACTTGCATCTGACGGGAAAGAAAGAAAACTGATTGTTCTGAACTTTCTGAATTCGGAAGGGAGGGAGCATAAAATGGGCAATATGTTTGCGGAAAAACTGACAACCGAACTGGTGAAGCAGAAAAACTTTACAGTGCTCGACAGGGTTCTGTTTTCCAAAAAACTGAAAGACCATTCCATTGAACTGAATTCCAGTCCCGATCTGAATTATATACGGAAAGTGGGAGAACTGCTTTCTGTGGATTCAGTGGTTGCAGGTGTAGTGACTCCTGCAGCTGCATCCGGATTTGACATCAACGCCAGGCTTATAGATGCAAAGACAGGGATGATCCTTTCCGCAGAAGAAGCTTTCTTCGCAGACTGAGTTTCCGGTATGATTCATGCCGAAATTCAAGATTGCAGGGTTCGGTCATACAGACAGTGCTGTCGCAGAATCAGCAATTTTTGAATGCTTTTTTCTCGACTTCATGCATTCGAAAAAATAAGTCCAATTACAATCAATGAAATCTTCAGCAACTCACTCTGCTTTTTGCATATGCTTTCCTTTTTCCCAAAACTGAATGGATTCTTTTCTGCATACGGCTTTTGAGAACGGAAATGTTCTGTCTTCGTGAAAAAGTGCACAAAAAATTGCTTGTTTCAGACGGAATAGCCGCGCATTTTGCTTATAGGGAGATAAATCTGTCTTCAGCTGCTGTCGGAATCAGCAGGGCAGGATAAAAGTCTTTTTCCCGGTACAGCATTCTTTTCAGTGCTGACATAAGGAGTTTTTCATGAGAAAGTTTTTAAGTTTAATGATGATGGTATTTTTGCAGATGTACTGCGCCAGCATACTTCCAAAGAAAGAAATCGATACAGAGAGTCCAAATATTCGAATTGAAAGATATCCTGAAACATTCAATATGAAGGGGAAGGGGCCTGTTCTCTGCGGTTCATCTCCGTGCGCAGGAGATCAGCTCTCCAAGATGAAGCCGGACGAAATCAAGGGTCTGACAAAGGACGGGATCTGGGAAGAGTGGGTGCAGAAGGAAAGAACCAGTTCTGACAAGAAGGAAAAGTACTCTGTTCTGGACAAAAAAGGTCTCTACAAGGACGGAAAGAAAGAAGGAGTCTGGCAGTACTTTTATGAAGACGGAGTTCTTCTGAAGGAAACAGAATTCAAAAATGATGAGAAGAACGGACTGGAGAAAAAATACACAAAGACTAAGGAAGTCATTGAAGAATCCAATTATGTGAACAATCTTCTGGATGGACCTCATTATAAAAAGACCAGGGAAGGACGCAAGGAAGTCGAAGGTCAGTACAGTCAGGACAAGAAAACAGGCGAATGGAGAGAATACTTCACTGACAAAGCGATGAACGGGCTGAAGACTGTCACCAATTACAGAGAAGACAAAAAACACGGGAAAGAGACCCGTTATTACGACGATGGGAAGACACTTCTGGCAGAAGGGAATTATGAGAACAATCTGGAATCAGGCCCGTGGAAGTTTTATTATGATACCGGAAGTATAGAGTATGACGGTGCATTCAAGCCCGTTGAACCGGCTCCTGCAAAAACAGCTGCTAAAGACGAGACTGCATCTGGAAAGACAGCCGCCGAACCTACGCCTGCAGATGAACTGAAGACAAAGGCAAAAAGATCCGGTCTCTGGAAAAGATACTACAAGTCAGGGGATGTTTTCAGTGAAGGAAATATGGACGGGGGACCGACCGGAGAATGGAAGTTCTATCATAAGGGCGGTGTTCTCGGTGCAAAAGGAAAAATGTCAAACGACCTGATGATGACTGAAGGGGAATGGTTTGATGAAAGCGGCAGACCCCATGTAAAAGGAAAGTTCCTGATCTCCATTCTGAATCTGGATAAAAAAACGGACAGTTTTGAAAGAAAATTCAGACCTTCCAAGCCTTTCATAGTCTATAAGGAAGGAAAGAAGTATCTGGAAGTGAAGGAAGCAGAGGAGAAAGGCAAGACAATTGCCTGGCTTTTCGGAGACAATGGAAACAAAATCGGAGAAGGTCCGATTGAACCGAACACTCAGAAAAAACACGGATGCTGGACTGTAAACGGCAAGAAAGTTTTCTATCTGATGGATTCCGAAAAGGGCGGAGTCATGGCCCAGATGCAGAAATGTGAATAGGATGAATTATATTTTTTTTGCGCTGCTTTGTATCCTTTCTGTCTCATCTGCCTATGCAGTGGACATTGATCCTGCTGGAGCCAAGATTAAGCAGGGAGTGGAAAGATACAAGTCCGGCGATTTTCCCGGGTCTCTGGATTCATTTGAATCTGCATCCAGGGATTTCAAGGAAGACAGAAGACTGGATTTCAATAAAGGAACTGCCCAGTTCAAATCCGGTGATTTTAAAAGTGCTCTCAGAAATTTTGAGAGTGCGGCTGCCTCAGATGACAAGTCTCTAAAAACAGAAAGTTTTTATAATTTAGGCAATACATATAATCAAATGGGAGATAAGAAATCTGCCATAAAATCCTATATGCGTGCACTGAAGGAAAACCCCGATTTTGCCCCTGCAAGGAAAAACTTGGAACTGATTCGAAGGAAGGAAGAAAAACCTCCTGAGGACAAGGACAGGCAGGATGACAAGGAGGATAAGCAGAATCCGCAGAATTCTTCAGGGTCTCCGAAAAAGGACAAAAGGTCAGGAAAAGAAAAGCATAAGGACCGTGCTGAAGAAGAGCAGCTTTCGGCAAAGGATCAGGAAAAAAGATCTCTCAGCAGGGAAGAAGCAGAACGGATTCTGGAATCCGCAAGACAGGATAAAATCCGCAGAAAAAAGGCTCAGAGCAGGAGGCCGAACAGCAATGATATTTTCTGGTAAGCTGAACTTTTTTATACTGTTTCTGTTCAGTTTCACTCTTTCTGCAGAGGTCTCCGTCGGACTCAGCAAGAAAAGCATAAAGAAAGGAGAACCTTTATATCTGATCGTGGAAGCAAACGGCGGAGAAAGCGTAGAAAACAGGCGTCATATTCATTCTTCAAAAGGGGTGACTGCAGAGTTCATCGGGACTGAGCAGAGTTACTCCATGATCAACGGTAAATCCAGTGTCAAAAAAATTCTGAAATACAGGGTTGTGACATCTAAAGACGGCGCACTGGAAACTCCCCCCATTCAGATGAGCGTAAACGGACAGGATAAGCTGATTGATCCGATAGCCTTCAGTGTCTCCAAGGAAAAATATGCACCCCAGATTTCAGAGGATGACATTGAAAGTCCTTTTGACGATCTGATCCCTCCCTGGATGAAAGGAAAAAAGAAAACTGCCTACACTGAACCGTCAGAAGACGATCTTGTCGTCATGTTTGAAACAACCAGAGACAAAGTGTATCTGGGAGAAACAGTTGTCGGTTATTATAATTTATATTATAAAAATGTAAAGAAACCTTTAATGGAAAGAATGGAGGCCCAGTCTCCTTCCTTTCCATATTTTGGATTTGAATATCTTTCTGAGGCGGGAGTCTCTGTGACTGACAGCAGAGGGGTTTACAGAGGAAAGGAATATTTTCTTGCCCCGTATCAGAGAGACATATTTGCACTTACCCCACTCCGCAACGGCAAGTTCAGACTCGGTGAAACCAATTTTACTGTAGAAGGAAGTCCTGCTTCCTATTTTTCAGCAAGATCAGTGCCGGCCATTCCAAAGACAGTGACTGTAATGTCGCTTCCTTCTCCCTCACCCTCTGATTTTACAGGTGAAGTCGGTGAGTATACGGCGTCGGTCTCACTGGGCGCTCAGGAATTTCATCTGGGGGAATCTGTGCCTATCCTTCTGAAAATAAAAGGAAAGGGAAGCGGAACCCTGATCCGCAATCCTCTGGAAAAATTCTGCACTGAGAGAAAATGCGAGGGGAATCTGGTATTTTCGGGGGACATGAAGAAAAAGCAGTTTGCAGAACAGGGGAAGGGGGTGTATGGATTCAACTCGGATATGGAATTCAGATATTCTTTTCTGCCGGAAAGAACGGGTGAGTATCATCTGGGCGAGGCAAAGATCGGCTTTTTTAATCCCTATGCGGAAAAATATGAGGCGGCAGTCATCGAGATGCCGAAATTCACCGTTCAGGAAAAAAGAATCATGGAAAAGGGACCTGTCAGTTCTGAACGGTCAAATATATTTCTTTATTTATTTTATATCCTTTCATTAAGCAGTATTGCCTTTCTGGGATACAGGTTTCGGGATATCATTCTGAATTCATTTAATGAATTCAGGAACACTGCAGTTTTTCCCGGAATCCCGGATGACATTCATTCATTTGATATTCTGGCAGGAAGCAAGAAAGAAGTTCTTCTGAAGAACTTTCTCTGCACAAAGGGGTACAGTCCCGCAAACGCCGAAGAAATTGTCCATTTCAGAAAGAAAAATCAGAATTTGAGTTTTGCTGAACTTTATAAATCGCTTGACAGACACGGACGGAAAAGACTGTTGGAACTTGTAAGATCAAAGGAGAGTTAAAATGAGCACAGAAACCGGCAAGGTCTCGGTTCAGACTGAGAATATTTTTCCAATTATAAAAAAATGGCTGTATTCGGAAAAAGATATATTCCTTCGTGAGCTGGTGTCCAATGCAGTGGATGCGATCACTAAACTTAAAAAGATATCTTTATCCGAAGAGTTTGAAGGCGGAACTGATTATAAGGTGCATATCAGTTTCAATCAGGAAGCACGCACACTGACCATCCAGGACAACGGGGTCGGAATGAGCGCAGATGAGGTAAAAAAATACATCAATCAGATTGCTTTCAGCGGTGCTGAGGACTTTGTGAAGAAGTATCAGTCTGCAGAAAAGGAGTCTGAGGGAATCATCGGTCATTTTGGACTGGGTTTTTATTCTTCCTTCATGGTGGCGTCCCGAGTCATTATAGAGACTAAGTCTTACAGAAAGGGTGAAATGGCTGTCCGCTGGGAAAGCGAATCCGGTGTTGAGTATACGATCACTCCTATCGATGATCGGGATGAAAGGGGCACGAAGATCATTCTTGTGATGGACTCCGAATCCGGAGAATATCTGGACAAATGGAAGCTGAAAGATCTGGTCAAGAAATACTGCGATTTTATGCCGGTCCCTATCTATGTGGAAGAGGAGCAGGCAAACAGACAGAAAGCACTCTGGTCGGAAAATCCTGCTTCATTAAAAAAAGAGGATTATACTCAATTTTATAATTATCTTTTCCCTTTTGCAGGCGAGCCGCATTTCTGGATTCATCTGAACGTGGACTACCCTTTCAGGCTTCAGGGGATACTGTATTTTCCAAAAGTCACTCATGAGCTGGACATCAGCAAGTCTGCAATCAAACTCTACTGCAGTCATGTATTTGTCAGCGAAGAGGCAAATGAACTGATTCCTCAGTTTCTCACGGTTCTGAAAGGGACAATCGACATTCCGGATCTTCCTCTGAACGTTTCCCGTTCCTACCTCCAGACAGATCCTCT
>DAORDI010000029.1:0-10563 GCA_035345895.1 Leptospiraceae bacterium | reverse complement strand
TTTTATGCTCCCGATATTGAATCCGGTTCAGTATATATGGATCTTTTCAAAGAGCAGGGACTTGAAGCATTGTTTGCCGATTCCAAAATAGACACTCATTTCCTGCAGTTTCTGGAAACAAAAAATTCAGAGATGCATTTTCAGAGAGTCGATTCGGATCTGGTAGAGCAGATTGTGGACAAGGACAAGACTGAGATCGTGGATGCAGACAACAAGACTGATTCCGACAAACTCAAGGAAATATTCACTTCTGCAATAGGAAGAAACGGTCTTGAGATCAAGGCAGAGAATCTGAAGTCAGCCACTGTCCCTGCAGTGATTATGCTTCCTGAACATATCAGAAGACTTACAGAAATGAATCTGGGAATTCAGCAGAGCAAGTCCAATCTGCTTCAGAATCATACTCTGATACTGAATACACAGTCAGAGCTTCTGAAGAATCTTCTGAAGATACACTCAGGAGTCAATCCGGACAAGACAAAAGAGATTGTACAGCATGTATATGATCTGGCAAAAATCTCTGCGAAAATCATGGATGAGACTGAGATGGGAGCATTCATCAAACGATCATTCGGAGTTCTGGAAACACTGAGCAGATAAACGTGTTTCGAAAAATCTCAGTTCTGCTTTTTTTGGTTTTTTCTCTGAACCTTTGTTCAGAGGAAGTTCCTGACCTGATCTGGAAGGCTTCAAAACTGTATCAGACAGAAAGGGCAGAGCTGAGAAATTACAAAGTGCAGCAGACAGTAGAGTCTGTCATCCGTTCAGACGGAAGTCTTGAAACAGAAAAAAGAATTCAATCCGGCCTTTTTATTGCACCGTCAAAATTTGTGTTTGCTGTAAGAGAAAAGGAAGTCAATGGAAAGATTGTGCTGAAAGGCGGGAAGGAAATCGAAAGAAGCGAAAAGAAAGAAATTGAATGGCTTTCCTCTGACGCACTTCCTCTTTATAAATTTGAACTCATTGAAAAAAATGATGAAATATCCAAATTCAGGGTGATTCCCAAAAGGGTATTTCCTGAAGCAAGAATAGGCGAAATCTGGATCAGCCCTAAGACTTTAAAGATCAGAAGAATGATCAAGCAGCCAGTCACACTGCAGAAGGATTTTATCAGCTACAGAACAGAAATATTTTTCGAAAAAGATTTTGCCTTTCAGGAACCTACAAAGACAGTATTGGATGCAGTTTATATCAGCAAGGGCAGAAAGTATTCGGCTTCGGTGACAGCAGTCTTTACCGATTACACATTCAATCTGGAAGGCGATTTCAGATAGTCAGGAGATGTATTTAATGAAGAGAGTATATCTAACGGCAGTCCTTCTTTTTATGATGAGTTTCTGCGGTCCGACAAGCAGTACAGGCACTCCTGGACTTTTGAACAGACCTTACAGTGCAGATTCATATCTTGCCGAACTGGAAAAGGATAAGTCTATCCTGCCTAAGGATGCAGAAAGGAACCGTGAAGCCATTCGCAGAATGATTCCTTCGCTTCAGGAAAAAAGAATCCGGCAGAAAAAAATTCTCCAGATTCAGAATGAAAAGATTCAGGCGGAGATATCTGTCGTCTGGAAGACTGCAGAGATTGAAGGAAAACATCTGATCCTTTCCGCCGAACTTAATTCACTGTCTTACGGTGAAGGAACTTTCTGCAAGTCTCAGGATTTCAGACGGGCAGAAACAAATGCTCCCTTTTTTGATTTCGTCAGTACGGATATTACCTGCGGGATTCATTTCAAAAACTCCTCTCACACTGCGGGATATTTTCTCTCGATCAGCGGAGCGGATGAAGTAAATACGCCTCTTCTTCCTGACGGAAAACTTCATATTGGAAACAAAACAGGCCTGACCGTAAAAGACTGATTCTGCATTTGCAGGAACTGCCGACCGATGCAATTTTCCTTTTCCGAAATACTTCTTTAGTTTACAGATAAACAGCATCTGTCAGAATTTACAATTGGATTTAACGGATAACGGGAAGGCGGTACTGAGACCGAGAGCGGATATTCTTTGCACAGTCTCGTCTCCCCGGCGGGAACCTTTATGGAAATGGCAGAATACAGAGAAGTCTTAAACAAATCAGTTCCAGTCAGAATATTCAACTGGATCTGTGCAAAGGGAGGATATGCCTTTGCATGTCTGGTTTTTGCGAGCCTGTGTACCTGGATCGGGATATGTTATGTATACTTTTCCTATATGGGTGCAGTTCCTGACTGGAATTTTGAAGAGTATAAAAAAGAGTTTTATTTCATTTATACAGTTGTAGTCTGCAGCAATATTTTCCTGATCTATATCCTCGGCGGATTTTACAAGCTTGGGATCAATACATATATAGGGCCGATCAATCTGGCAAACCGGAAGCTGGGCGGAATCAATTTCTTCAAAGAACCGGTGTCCAATGCAGAGGTGGCAGAGCTTCTGCAGAACTTCTACAGTCTTCAGTCCTACATAATGAAAATCTGCACCATACTTTATGCAGTGAATATCGTTCTTTACGGTGCATATACATTTTATCTCAAAAGGGATATTATGGAGATTGTGCGTGCTGCGGGGATTGTAATCCCATGTGTGCTGATTTTTTCAGGATTCATCTATCTGACCATGGACACTCTCTTTGCTCTGACTAGGGTCTTCCTGAAGAAGGAAATACTGAGCAGAAAAATCAGTATGCCTCCTGATATGCCTGGAATGAGTATGAAGTTCAAGTTTATGTTTCTTCTTGCCACCATTTTTGTATCCATATTCAATATGGCTGCTTTTGTTTCGAGTGCAAAAAGACCTTTGTTCATGATTGCACTCTATATTCTTCTTTCAATCGTCTCCTGCGGCCTTCTGCTTTTTTTCTTCTTTCTTCAGATAGACACTACACTCAAACAGATCAATGAGTCTGCAAGCGATCTGGCAAAGGGGGGAGACGGGCATCTCCCGATGATTTCGAGAGATGAGGAGTTTGTGATTTTTGCACTGAATTATGAAATTGCAGTTGCTGAGGTAAAAGATATCCGCACAAATCTGGAAAAGAAAGTGAAAGAAAAAACGTCAGAACTTTCCAAGGCACTCGATCTCACTCAGCGTCTGAAAGAGCAGCAGGACGGTGATTATTTCCTGACGACTCTGCTTTTGGAACCTCTGAATGTATTTGAATCGGATTCCAGATATGTATCCATAGAATCTTTCATACATCAGAAAAAAGTTTTTGACTTCAAGGGCAGACAGAAGGAAATCGGGGGTGATCTGAATTTCTCGTGTCAGATTGAACTTCAGGGCGAGAAATATACATTTGCAGTGAATGCAGATGCAATGGGGAAATCTATGCAGGGAGCAGGGGGCGTGCTTGTATTCGGCGCATCTCTGCGCTCCATCATTGAAAGAACAAGGGTCTCTCCTGAAATGCAGCATTATTCTCCTGAATTCTGGCTGAAGAATATGATTGAAGAGGTCCACCGTCTGTTTTTAAGTTTTGACGGATCCATGCTGATCTCTCTTTTCACTGCTCTCATCCATGAAAGCTCCGGATTCACTCTGTACACCTGTGCAGAACATCCAGAAGGAGTTCTTTACAGAGACGGCAAGGCCTCATTCCTGAAAGTAAATTCGAATTTTATGAAGATCGGTGTGACAATGGATCAGGAGGATCTGAAGCTCGATCATATCCTGCTCAGAAACGGAGATATCCTTGTAATGGGTTCTGACGGAAGGGATGATATTCTGATTGCCGATCCGTCCACCGGCGAGACTGAGCTGAATCTGAATGAGCATCTTTTTCTGGAGCATGTTGAAAAGGCAGAGGCTTCTCTGGAAAAAATTTTTGAAAATATCATTTCTGCCGGTGAACAGACAGATGATATATCTCTGCTGAAAATATCCTACAATACTCATAAAAAGCAGATCCCTGTACCTGAGGACACATATTCCGATCTGAAGGCAGTTACAGAGAAAAGCATTTCAGCGGCTGGGAGCCGCAGTGCACTGAGAGACAGTATAGACAGCATACTCTCTCAGTTTGGAAATCATTTTGCCGTAAAGAAGTTCCTCGCAAAGGAACTGATTCATCAAAATGAATACGGTCTGGCTTTGGAGCTTTCTGAAAGCGGAGTGCTGGAAAATCCGAATGACAATACTCTTCTTTTTCTTTCAGCTTATTCTGCTTTCAAGACAGGCATATACAGGAAAACTCTCTCTTATGCATACCGTCTTCACTACAGGACCGATTCAAGTGTGGACAATACTCTCCTTATCTGCAGAACTTATCATAAAATGAGTGATTATCACTCTCTTTTCGATTTTACTTCAAAGGTAGTCTATACCGACAAATATACAAATGAAGATGTGATGAAATACCATAAATATGCTCACGCAAGACTTCAGGAAGAGAATGTGTAAATGCTGAATATGTTACACAGTTCCTTTTTTCCTCAGAATCTTTTTCAGAAGAATTTCCATAAAAAGCAGATCGATCAGGAGAAACAGAACTGCAGGATACAGGAAATACTGATACCCGTCAAGTCTCGCATATTTTCTGATATCCTCACTCTGATTTTTCTCCATCTCCGAAATTCTGTCCTTGATGATCTGCATTGAATCAGGTTCCCTGCTGAGGTTTCTGTAAACAGCACTGTTCTTAGAGGCCAGTTCAGCAAGATACTCTTCATCTGCCTTGCTGATGACCAGATCTCCTTCCTTTCTTTGCACCAAGTGTCTGGATTTTGTAACATATCCTGCAAGTTTGGCACTCTCGTCTCTGTAGTAAATTGCATCGCCCTGTGATGTGCCTACGCCGATTACAATCATATCTGCATTTTTTATTTTAGGAAAAGACTGATTTTTGTTTTCACCGTCAGTGATCAGAACAAGAATCCTGTTTCTCAGTATTTTTTTTGATTCAATGACCTCTTCAGCTTTTGCAAAAGCTTTCTGCATATCAGTGCCGGTGTCCGGTATCATATCTGCTTCAAGTCCTCTGAGAAAATCTGAAAAAGCCCCCAGATCCTTGGTCATTGGGCAGTAAAGAAATGCAGTTCCTGCGAATGTAATAATTCCGAGCCTGTTCCCTTCCAGGGATGGGAGCAGGTGAAGAATTGATTCTTTTACTTTCTGAAGTCTGCTCGGCGGAGCGTCTACTGCATACATGGAAAGACTGACGTCAATGAGAAAGAGAATATCGACTCCTTCTGATTTTCTTTCTGATTCTCCTGCCGGCTTGGAAAAGGACGGATTCAGCAGAGCAAAAGAACAGAATCCCAATATTAAAAAAATAATGAAAAAGCGTATATAATGTATGTAATTTGGAGCAGTTGAGAAGGACTTTTTCAGGCTTGGATGAATTTCTGTAATTTCCTTTATAATCATTCTGCTTCTGACTCTCTGGATGACCCAGATCAGGAATACGATAAAGACTAATACAGTGAAGCTTACAGAAAAACTGTTCAGATTTTTGAATGAATTAAACATAGGACCTGCCTATAAATGTCCGAAGCATCAGATCCAGACAGAAACAGATGAGTGCAATATACAGGAAAAGTTCAAACTGGGTCCTCAGGATTGTCTTTGGACTGCTGTTCAGGATATCTTTTTCGAGAGAGTCAATATCAGAAAAAACTGTCTCAAGTTCAGCGGGATCATGTGCTCTGTAGAATTTCCCATTCGTCTTTTCAGAGATTTTTTCGAGACTTTCAAAGTCGGTTTCAGCGGATCTGTCTGTTCCGATTCCAATCGAATAAATCCTGATTCCAAACTCTTTTGAAGCCTCAGAGGAAGTAATGATATCCACCTTTCCCGCGTTCGATGCACCGTCAGTCAGCAGCACAATGATTCTGGATCTTGCCTTGGACTGTTTCAGTCTGTAAGTGCAGAGTATCACTGCATCTCCTACTGCTGTTCCCTGTTCCTCGACCGAGCCTGGATGAACATCAGATATGATTTCCTGAAGAGAGGACTGATCTGATGTAAGAGGGGACTGAAGATATGCAGCTCCTGCAAACACTACAAGCCCCATTCGGTCAGTGATTCTTTTCTTCACAAATTCCTTCATCAGATTTTTGGAAACCTCCAGTCTGTTGCTCGGAGCAAAATCAGGTGTCACAGTCATTGAGCCGGAGACATCCAGTGCCAGCATAATGTCTACTCCGTTCTGTTCATCCGGAAGAAGCTCTGCTTTCTGTCCGGGGCCGGCAAGTGCAATTAAAAGAAAAACAAAACCGATGAAACGGAACAGAGGAATCATATCCGTAAGTCTGTCCCTCCAGGTTTTGCCTGAATTCAGGTTCTGTGCTGATGCTGTAATCTGTTCTCTGTTTCTGTGAAATCTGAATCTGAAAAAAAGCCATGCATAAATCATGACAGCCGGAATAAAATACAGTATATACTCTCTTTCAAAACTCATATCAGATTTTATGCTTCCAGTAATAATAAATTTCATCCGCTTTCCGGACAGGAATCAGATCCTCGTTCGGCATATATTTTACCGACTGGAAATACGTCTCCATCTGCATAATTTCAAATTCCTTCAGCAGTTTCATCTCTCTCATAATTCTTCCGAGTTCGGTTTCATCCAGATAAACAAGATTTTTATCAAGTTTTTTCCCAAGGGATTCTTTGATGAATCCTGTAAGAAGATAAATGAATTCCTTATGCTGAACTTCCTGCTGCTTGAGAAGCTCCTCTATTTTGTCCTTGAAGGAGATTTCTTCCTTCTGAATAAAGTCAAAATCTGCATCTTTTGCGGTCTTTGCCTTCAGTCTTCTGCGGAAGGCAAAGTAGGAAACGGCTCCCAGAACAGCAGTGACTGCAAGAAATACGAGAAGCAGATTTCTGACAAAGTTCCCTGAAAATTCCCTGGGAGAAGAAATATCCAGAACGCTTTTTTCCGTTCCTTCAAGGCTGGTTTTAACTTTGATGATTGAAGAAGCCTTGACCTTTTTGCCGGAAGGATCTGTCCATTCCAGGGGTGCAGTTCTGTCTCCGGCTTCCAGAAACCGGATGATAATTACAATTTCATGATCGGATTTCGATACATTTTCAATCTCCGCGCCGGGAAGATCTGCATCTTTAGGATAAAAACCCTGCTCAGGAATGACGATATCCTTGATTTCTTCCGGCCTGTCAAATTTCAGAGTGAATACAGCTTCCTCTCCGATCAGAACTTCTTTTTCCTTCCAGTTCTCGGATATTTCTGCAAAAATGGAAACAGTGGTCAGATAAAGTATGATAAAAAAATATTTCATAATGAAAAAAACCTGATAAGAGAAGGCGCCAAATCCTGATTTGTCCTGAGTTCAAGTGAGTTGTTCAGAAAAGTGTCTCTGTAGACACCGCTGTCTTTTCCGAAGCTGTCCTGAAAAATCCCGGAGTTTCCCGATTCGGGGTTTCTGACATCGAAAAACCTGAAAAAGGCGGCGGGGACTGTGTCTATGGGATCAATCACACGGATTCCGTAGATTTCTTTTTCCTGAAGAACGCCGGAGGAAACATTCATAGGGGTCATATTCAGAAAATCACTGATGATGTAATTCAGATTTCTTCCTTTCAGTCTGTTCCTGATGAAATGAAAAGGGATCTGATGATCTGTGGATGCTCCGGAATCTCTGAACGAGGAAATTTTTTTCATTACAGAGAATACGGAAGATCTGGTCTTCAGCACCTCTGTCACATATTCCGGTTTGGAAGAATAGGCAATAATCCTGATCCGGTCTCCGAGAGAATAAAACAGCAGAGCAAAAAAAGAAGCAAGCTGCCATCCGAGGTAAAATCTGGAATACCGTCCTGATCCCTCAGTAAACATCGAAGCTGAACAGTCTAGGAATATATTCACTGTTCTGTCATTTTCCTGATGGTATTCCTTTACAAAGAGTTCATTCATACGTGAACTTACATTCCAGTCGATATGGCGTATGTCATCGCCGATCACATAAGGACGGGATTCCTTGAAGTCCATTCCTCTTCCCGATTTTCTGGACGCAGAACTTCCTATCCGGCTGGAAATATATTTTTTTCCAGTCCGTACATCTATTTCCTTCAGAAGTTTTTCCAGTTCAGGCAGAAGCATATCAGGGCAGTGGAGTGCTTTCTCTGACTGTTGCGAGCATTGATTCCATTGAGATGTCTTCAGACAGTGCTTCAAAACTGAGTATGATTCTGTGCCTGAGAACACTTGCCGCCGCATAACGGATATCGTCAGGAAGAACAAAACCTCTTCCTTCCATCATTGCCCGTACCCTGGAGACTTTCAGCAGTGCAAGAGACGCTCTGGGAGATGCACCATGACGTATATACGGTTTAATGTCGGAAATTTCAGTAGTGGCAGGTCTTGTATTTCTGACTACTCGTACAATGTATTCCTGAAGCTTCGGATCCAGATATATTTTCTCGCAGGTCTCAGAAATTTTCAGCAGATCTGTTTTTTTCAAAACAACATTGACAAGGGACTGTCTCTGAATTCCTGATCCGTGCTGAGTGAGAATGGCGGTTTCTTCTTCCAGAGAAGGGTAGCCCACATTGATTTTCATCAGGAATCTGTCCATCTGTGCTTCCGGAAGCTGATAGGTTCCTTCCTGATCAATCGGGTTTTCCGTTGCCATTACAAGAAAAGGCGTTTCGAGCTGATAAGTATTCTCGCCGATTGTCACCTGTCTTTCTTCCATACTCTGGAGAAGTGCTGACTGGACTTTTGCAGGTGCTCTGTTGATTTCATCTGCCAGAAGAACTCCTGTAAATACAGGTCCTTTTCTGACTTCAAATCGGTTTTCTTTCTGATTGTAGACTACAGTTCCAATGAGATCCGCAGGAAGCAGATCGGGAGTAAATTGAATTCTTTTAAAAGGAAGATCAAGACATCCTGCCACGGTTTTTGCGAGGAGAGTCTTTGCGAGTCCAGGCATTCCTTCAAGCAGAACATGGCCTCCGGCAAAAAGGCAGATCAGAACCTGTCTGACAACTTCTTCCTGCCCAGTGATTTCTTTTTTGATTTCCTGCACAACATTCTGAACTTTCTCTTTTGCTTCAATTATCAGTTCAGGCGATACTTTCTCATTCATAATTCCAAACTTGCAGAAAGGCAGGTTTTTTCAATGGTAAAAAAAACATAAGGCTGATTTTTGGAGCTCTTATCTTGGAGGCTGTCCCGCAGCCAGCATATAAAGATAGACAAACTGAAACGGAAATGTCACCAGATCAAACAGCAGTGCAGGCGGATACAATACTGCATAAAGATAATTCGGATCATTGTCCAGACTGTGAATTCTCAGATATTTTATCTGTCTGCCGTTCCCTTCCGGTGCAGTATAGGCTTCCCTGGATCTGTCTTTGAATTCCAGCAGGACAGTATTCCCTTTATTTTTGAGTACGGGCAGGCTTTCATTTTTGGATGATATCCATTTTCTGCACTCTTCCGGTGTCTGCATAAACAGTTCCTTTACAGAGTATCCTGCAATTTTCCAGCCATATTCATATCTTTGGAGGATCTGGCATTTTCCGTCAGTACCTGAAAGGATAACTGCGTTTTCCTTCTGATTGTACATAGCTGTTTTCAATTTCATATTTTTCAGCATCTTTACAGCTTCAGTATAATAGTAATAACTGTAATTATCTGTATTTTTCAGATCAAGAATATCACCGTCTGCATTCAGTATGGGGAGCCAGTACAGAGGAAACTGACTGTCCTGTTTCATCTGTACCTCGGTATTTTCATTTTTACCGCATTCAGTGACCGAATGAGCGTTGACCTCGTCTATGGATTCCTGATCTGTCAGTTTAAAACATCTGCTTTTCCGGAAAAGGAATGACTTCCAGTAGAATTTGACTGTATCCTGTGACGGCATTGAGACTTTTTCCAAATCTGAGGGATTGAAGGGGGATTTTATATGATCAGGATATATATTATCATAAACCTCCATTACTGCACAGTTGGAAAGGGAGATGAGCAGGAGGACCGAGAGTCTCAGGAGTGTTGAATTAATCAGGGAGGATTTCATAAAATCATTTATTTTATATGAATCAGATTTTTAAATCCTTTTTTCTTTACTCTGTATATGATGAAGTCGGAATCAAGAGTGATCACATAACGCAGGTTCTGTTCCTCAGAGATATGAAGAAGACTTGCATCTGCCAGATCCATCGGAACATTTTTGTATTTTAGAATAAGTTTCCGAATATTCTCCAAAGCAGATTTATCCAGAACAGGGATCTGCAGAATGTCTCTCTGCAGCCAGATCAGGAAATCGGACTGGACTTCCGGATTAAAATTCAGGAAATGCATCGTTTCTGTAATTACAGGCCAGCTTGTATAAAGAATACCCTTGTACGTTTTGAAAAAATCCAGAACCTGAGAGTGGTATTTGTCGGAATTGTCAAAGAGCGCGATCAGAGGACCGGCATCAAGAACTGCGTTTTGCACGAATGGACTCTTTCAGCTTTTTCTTGTAGTTGACTGAGTTGTCAGAAACTCCGCTTCCGTATTTTCCGAAAAATTCTTTTCCTGATTCGTAAAATGAGGTTTTTGCATTGTACGCCTCAAGATAGGCCTCCAGGGCATGACGCAGCACTTCCGATTTGGATTTCTTTTCCAGTCTG
>DAORDI010000028.1:0-31478 GCA_035345895.1 Leptospiraceae bacterium | reverse complement strand
CCGGCAAGCACCGGTACCAGAATAAATTCAGGTTTTGCACTTCCCATAACGCCGATCAGTGCTGTCGCGCCTCCAGGAGGATGAAGTGTATGAGTCAGATACATACAGAAGATGGAGAAACCGACTGCAAATCCTATTGTAAAGAATGAAGACCCCAGAATTTTTACGATGATGACTGCAATGACTGCAGAAACCAGGTGTCCGCCTATCAGATTTCTAGGCTGAGTCAGAATGGATTCAGGAGCAGCGAACAGAAGAACAGATGATGCACCGAATGAACCTATCAGCAGGGGATGACCTGACCATTCAGTGACTGCCAGAATTGACCAGATGGAAAGAGTGCTGCTGATGAAACTCCAAATGGCAAATTTTAGAGAAATCTTATTTCTGTTCACCTTAAACGGGGCTTTCATTTTTGAGGGAAGGTTCTTGAGTCTGTGTTTCATTATTTCTCTTTGATACATCCCGATAAAGAAACAAGCACAAAAAATATTCATTCAGTCAGATTCAAATGGAATACAGGATATTATTTTTGCTCATATGGTTTACTGAAATGCATACTGCTTTTCGAAGCTGACCTGCAGGCATAAATGTCTGAATGAGGTGACTGCTCTTTCTGCATACCGCAGGGAGAAGCTGGCTGCTGCAGGCCATTTATTCACTGTTAAAAAAGATATACAGAAAACTTACAGGAAATATTTTTAATTTTGTAATATACTATCAGTGAGGCTGTGCAAACGCAGTTCACCGCAAAGATTTCCGGGATCGGTGTCAGCGGTAACGATCATATTTATGCACATTCCCGCACAAAAGGAAATTTTTATGGCTGACGTAAACTTTGGTCCTCTCAAAAATCTGATTGGAATCTGGAAAGGTGAAAAGGGAATGGATATTGCTCCTGATCAGGGCGGCAAAGAAGAAAATCCATTCTACGAAACAATTGTTTTTGAAGGAGTAGGTGATCTGAAAAATGCAGAGTCTCAGACAGTTGTAATGGTGCGATATCTTCAGATTGTCCGAAGGAAATCGAATGATGAAGTATTTCATGATGAGACTGGTTACTGGATGTGGGATCCAAATGAAAATATCATTATGCAGTCTCTTGTCATTCCTCGCGCGGTGGCCGTACTTTGCTCAGGAACCTATTCCGTTAATTCAGCAGGCGAAGTGAATCTGAAAGTTTCTGCCAGACTGAATGATGCCAACTGGGGAATACTTCAGTCTCCTTTTATGGAGAAAAAGGCAAAAACGCTTGAGTTCAAAAGAGAGTTTACTGTATCGGGCAGCAGACTGAAGTATTTTCAGAATACAATTGTAGATATTTACGGAAAGGTTTTCGATCATACAGATGAAAATGAACTGATGAGAGTCTGAACGTATCCTGCGAAGTGATGTTCTCCTGAAAACGATGTTTCGAAACATCGCTTTCAGGCTGTTTCCGTTTTTATTCTGTATTCTTCTTCATATTTTTTAATGATATCAGATATATCCTTTCCCTCAGTCTTGATGACTGCAAAGCCTTTTGTCCAGCCTTTTTCCTGCATTTGACTGAATTTAAAAATACTCTCTATTATCTTGACAATGTATTCTTCATTAATATGGTGATTTATTTTCGGATTCAGACTGAACACTATCTGAAGATCTGCCTTGGATCTGTAGTCAAATTCCCAGATTTTCCTGATGTTTCCTGCGAGCTGAATAAGCTGACTGGAGTTCAGTATATTCATAATTGTAATCATCAGACTGTCAGACTGCTTGCTGTATATGATGGAATTGCTGAGACTCTCTTCCCCTTCCCGGGCTGAGGCTCCTGGCTCTTCCGTCTCAGTACGCATTTTCTCAGGATCTTCTCTTTTTAAAAGTCTTGAGTGAACAAAGGAATCTGTTTCATTCAGTTCCTTTTTCATCGGAATTTTATTTATTTTCTGTGATTTTATAATATTTTCCAGGTTTGTTTCAAACTCTTTTCCTTCAGTCAGAGGTACGTATGTCTTGATGCCTCTTTTTTCAAGAGCCTCTATCGTTTTCGGATCAGTGTCTTTGGATACAGGAATCAGAACCTCATTCCCCATTCCGGCCTTCTGAACAATTTTCTGAATGGAAAGCAGTTCATTTGCATTTGAACCTGGTCCTATAATGACTGATTCAAACTGAGGATTCAGAACCTTTTCTGCATTTTCAAGTGAATCTGAATGAGTGATGGATGTGACTCCTCTGTTTTTCAGAGCATCCGAAATTGTATTTCTGTAAGCTTCATTTTTTTCATAGAAGAAAACTTTAGTATCCATTTTAATCTGAGTCGGGTCAAATTTGTACACTTTGATTTGAGCAGATTTACCTTTTACTTTGATATATTCTGCCTCCTTCATCAGTCTGTTGAACTCGCCGAGTTTGTCCATCGTCTGACCGGAAATCCAGATTTCGTTCGGGGGTGTCAGTGACTGTATTCTTGCAGCAGTATTCACATCGTCGCCAATGACAGTAAATTCCTTTCTTTCTGCCGCACCGACTTCTCCTAAAATTACCCAGCCGGAATTGATTCCGATATGAACGCCCAGATCGGATATGTTAGGAAACAGTTTCCTGAGCTGTCCGTTTATTACCGGCAGATCTGAAAGAAGAAGTTCAGTGCAGCACCGTACACATGCCTCTGCATTAAAAAATACTGAAAGTACGGCATCTCCTAAATATTTGTCAATGTCTCCCTTGTATCTTGCTATTGTTTTATGTACTCTGCCGAAGAAAAGATTCAGTACATTGACTGTCTGGTGAGGTTCCAGTGTTTCTGCGAGTGTAGAGAAGCCGACGATATCAATAAATGCAATTGTCACGAAACATTTTTCTGCAGGAGGCGGGGCTGATTTCAGGCTGGAAACAATATGACTCAGTGTATTGTTTGAAATGAACCTTTTCAGCACGGCGTAAAGCTTCTGCAGTACTTCATCGGATGAACTGCTGGGCTGAAAAAGACCGGCATTCAGAAACAGCCCGACTGCACCGATCAGAATCCCTTTGGGATTTCTGAGAGGAACCGCGATATTCACAACTTTTACAGTCTCATTTTTTATCTTAATTTCAGTGATTTCATTGATTGTATTTCCGGTGAGTTTTGCCTTCAGGATTGGAAGTTTTTCCCTGGGATTTTTAAGCCCAGTGTACCAGGGCATGGTCGGATCATTGATTTTTTTGCCGGAGGGATTGAATCCTGAATTCAGGAAATGACTTTTCAGATTCGCATTTGCATACCGAATTTTTTCATCCAGATCAATGATTATAATGCCGACTGCAAGCTGATCCAGTATTTCCGTGGACATTTATGTAACTGCCTTTTCAAAATTGCTATATGTAAGTGAATTCATAATCTGAATGTGGTAAAGCATTTTTGTTTCATCTTTCCATTTTTTCTGCTCAAAAAAAGATTACTGCATTCGGCAGAGCTGCCTAAGTTTTCAAATTTATCAGTTTTCTCTTTTTAGTAAAAACTGCCTGAATGAATCAGCAGTTTCTGCGAAATGAAGTGTTTTATCTCTTCTAAAAATGCCGGGATTTTGAAAACTTGCTTGAATTGAGAATGAATTGCAGGAAATGTAGCACTCATTCTCTCTATGAGGCGAGCGCATGAAAACGGTTCTGATAATTTATTTACTAAGCTTTTTTATTTTCAGCTGTACGAATAAAAATTCGTCAGTTGATCCGACTGCTATGCTTTTTAGACTTGGTCTGAAATCGGCAAAGATGAATTTCACCAATGTTCCCGGCAGAATGACTGTCAACCTTCCCCGAAGTCTGAGAAGCAGCACGATCAGCACAAAGGCAGTATTCGGGAAAGGGTTTTTGAAGGCAGACGGAGTCACGGAGATTTCAGAGGGTCATGAAATGCTCACAAACCTGACAGAGAAGATTGCACTTGTACTCGATGAGGCGAAGTATGAACTGATGCTGATTCATGATCTTGCTGCAGAGGCTAAAAAGCAGCCCGGTGTCTGCATTCCAGGCGGAACAAGACAGATTGAAATTACAAATCAGATGATGGATGAAATCAGGGCTGCCTATACTGAATATGGCTATACAGAAGCAGAAGCCTCTGCCGCCATTGAGGATTTTCAAAAATCGGGAGACCTGCCTAGGGTCGGAGAAAAAATTTCCAGCCCTGCAATTCTGTACAATAAAAATAAAGGAGGTTATGAACACGAAGTTCTTTTTGCATCTGCAAACAAATCCAAGTACACGTCAGCCTGCCCCTCAGATGAAAAATCATACAAAAGCATTATCAGATATGATTCTGATTTTTCCCGAATACTTTATGGAATCTCCGATAAAATCAAGGTGTTCGGAATGGAACTGGAAATAGAAGGTGCAGTCACCTATTCTTCAGGTGCAGGCAAGTACGATGCAATGTCATTTCATCTGGAGCAGAAACAGACAGGAGTCGGAAATCCCATCCGCATCACTGAAAATGCAACGATGGAAGAATGCAGTGCGGATGGAAACAAGGATGAGTGTCTGATGGTCAAGGTCATTTCAGAGATTTCATATCCTGGTCTCGCTGCGGATCCAAATGCTCATAAACCTGATCACAGAATTGAAGTGACGGGGAAGTCGGATGCAAACGGAGGACTTGTCAAAGTGACTGCAGATGAGGGGGGAGACATTTCTTACTATAAGGAGTCGTTTGACGGATCAGGCAAAATACTCGGTGTACTGAAAAGCACGAACGGTACAACATACAGCACAATTTACGGATCATTAAACGAAGCGACAAACCCTTACTCCGTTTCTTTCAATTTTAATCATGATACAGAGGTGACATTAAAACTTCCCGCATCCCAGGTCGGCACGGTAATGGATGGGGAGAATTTTACTGCTTATGATAAATTTGTAATTGTTACCGGAGGTCATGGACATGATCCGAATACAGATCATCATTCCATCATAGGTATGGGAACTTATGAAAAGAAAGATGCAGATACAATTGTTGATCTGGATGAGCTGGATATTTTATACTGGGGGCGTTCTTCTGAGGTCAGTACTTCTGAAGTGTGGAGGAAGGAAGTGGATTCAAATCACAATGTAAAGTATGTGAAACTGGCTGATAAAATTGTTCTGAAATAGGACTGTATAAAAAAAGCCTTTGCACTGGAGTACAAAGGCTTTTTCCGGAAAGATAATAAGTCAGATTATTTTTTCCAGAGAATGCATTCCCCAGGACATTCGTCCATTTCTTTCTGGACTTTTTTTACATCATCGTCCGGAATTTCAGCGTTGTTTATGCTGCTCCCGCCAATATGAGTTTCAGAAGTATCATTATCATCCATCTGAAAATATTTAGGAAGATTATCTGCACACTGATTGCAAGAGGTGCAATCATCTTTGTTCACATACGCTATTTTACCCATTCGCGAGCTCCTTGACAGGTACTTTCTTGTAATAATTCTAAAATTATTTAATGACCATGAGTGTCAACTAGAGTTTTAAAATTTTCTGTCTATGGTCTTTTGCTTTTTCGAAATAGTCTTTCCAGTAGCCTGAACTGTCCGACTGAGACAATACTTGAATCAGACTGTCCAACCTGCTTCTGAAGTCGGTCAGGCTCTCCAGAATGGATTTTCTGTTGGTCTGAATAATTGCTTCCCACATTTCGGGGTTGGAGCCTGCAATCCTGGACATATCCTTGAAGCCTCCTCCGGCAAGAGCAAGAGGGGATTTATCGGTATAGTTTCCCACCTCTTTTCTCTCGTTTGCCCAGGTTACGAGCAATGAAGACAGAATATGAGGTGAATGGGAAAGATAAGCCAGTATTTCGTCATGCTCTTTTGCGGGAATATGCACTGTCCGAGAACCTAGATCTGTCCAAAATTTCTCCATCAGACTCAATGACTCGGTACAGGATTTTTCCGGTTTAGTGAGTATGCAGAGCTTGTTCTGATACAGATCCGCTTTTGAAAATCTCGGTCCTGAATTTTCTGAACCTGTCATAGGATGAGAGGAACAGTATCTGTGACCCTTGCTGAATTTTTTTTCCACTGTGTCAATAATTTCTTTCTTAGTGGAGCCCAGATCCGTAATGTATCCCTGATAGGAAGCAGGGAGCTCATTAATTTTTTGACAGGTCGAGTCCACTGGAAGAGAATATACGATCAGATCATAGGAATTCCAGAGATCCTTGTTCAGAAAATCTTCCTCTGTGTACAGACTGTCTGCCAGGTTCAGTTCCATTGCTTCTGAAAGACTTCTTTCTGATCTGACAATACCTGTTGTGATCACTGATCTGTCTTTTTCCTTCAGGGCAAGCGCAAGAGAGCCTCCCATCAGTCCGAGACCGTAAATGAGTATGTTTTTGAAGTTCATTCTGGAATTTGTTCTGCCGCAGGATAAGAGCCTAGTACTCTGAAATAATTTGACTGTTCCTTGATTTCCTTCAATATATCGCTGATAAGCGGTTCTTTTTCGTGTCCGTAAAAATCTATGAAGAAATTGTACTGCCAGAGATTTCTTCTGGTCGGTCTGGATTCGATTTTGGTCAGGTTGATTTTATTTTCATAAAACGGTTTCAGTGCGTTAAACAGTGATCCTGCCTTGTCCGGAATGGAGAATACAATGGATGTCTTGTCCTTTCCTGTCGGCAGGCACTGTGATTTTCCAATAATTAAAAACCTTGTGGAATTGTTTGTCAGATCCTCAATATTTTCGCGGATCACATTCAGTCCGTAAATTTCAGCAGCGATCTTGGAGGCAATCGCACCGCCTTCTTTTTTCTCTGCTACAATCTCTGCTGCTTTTGCAGTGGAAGATGTTTCTATGATGGTTACATTCGGAAGGTTAGCGGCTATCCAGTTTTTGCACTGAGAGTTGGCTATTTTGATTCCGTACAGAGTATTTATTTTTTTCAGATCGTTTTCAAAACCGATCAGACAGATTGATATCTTGATGTAAATTTCAGAATAGATCTGCAGATCAGACATCAGGAACATATCCAGAGTGGAATTGACCAGCCCCTCACTGGAGTTCTCAATCGGTACAACTCCATAATCGCATTTCCCTGTTTCTACAGACCGAAACACTTCAGGTATTGAAGAATACTGCATTGACTGCACGGATGCACCGAATCTTGCTCTGACTGCCTGATGAGAAAAAGAACCTTCCGGACCCAGATAACCAATTGTCAGCCCCTTTTCAATTGCAATCGAGGCAGACATAATTTCTCTGTAAATGGAAGTCATTGCAGAGTCTGGGAGAGGACCCGGATTGATTCTTTTGATTTTTTCGTAGACGTCCTTTTCTCTGTCAGGACGGTAGATAGGTTCCCCTTTAGCTCTTTTGATTTCGCCTATCTGGGATGCAAGTTTGGCTCTTGCCTGGATTTTATTTACAATTTCTTGGTCTAGACTGTCGATGGAATCTCTCAGGTCTTTCAGGTCTTCATTCATTTTCTTGGTTTTCTCTGCTCAAATCGTCAATATCGTCAAAATTTAATTCTTTTACTTCCATTGGAGTTGGCAAGTCAGAAAGTTTCGATAATCCAAAATGTGCGAGAAAATCCTGAGTAGTTCCGTACAGAGTCGGTCTGCCGGGTACTTCTTTCTGGCCGATAGCTTTGACCAGTTTTTTGGAGATCAGAGTTGTCACCATTGCTCTGGAGGAAACCCCTCTGATTTCATCAATTTCGGGAAGAGTGATCGGCTGTTTGTACGCAATGATTGCAAGTGTGTCGAGAGTGCTCTTTGAAAGAGTTTCCCTTCTTTTTTCTTTGAATATTTTTCCGAGTTCGTGATGGTACAATTCATTTGTGAAAAACTGATAACCTCCGGCAACTTCTTTCAGTACAAAGCCGCCTGATTTTTCCTCGTAATCGAGGATCAGTTCTTCAATCAGATCTCTTGCTAAAGTTTTTTCTATCCCGGCAGAGTCGGCCACAGCCGCCAGTTTCACCGGTTCTGCACTCAGGAAAAGCAGTGCTTCCACTAAACCCTTCCAATATGCCTTGCTTTTTTCTTCTTCCAACGTAGCTGCTCAGCTTAAATATAAAGTTAAGAAAAGGCAGGGATTTTCAGCCAGCTTTCCCTGCAATTCCTTGTACCGTTCTAGGTTTTAGAAAGGCAGAAGGGGATCAATCGAAATTTTTGAGGATTATTGTCTCTTTACGAATTCGGATAATAACTCTGTTCGGTGTCTTTTCTCTTGCAATTTTGGATTTCTGTACAATCCTTGCGTTATGACGAATCTTGCAGTGAAACTGATGACTGAATCTGAATATTTGGAAATGGAAAGAAATTCAGACAGCAAGCATGAATTTTACCAGGGTGAAATTTTCGCGATGGCAGGCGCAAAAAGAGTACATAATCAGATTGTATTCAATATTTCTGGATTGCTTTTTAATCATTTCAGGGAAAAAAACTGCAATGCATATGGTTCCGATATGAGAGTGCAGGTCAGTACAAACGGATTGTTCACTTATCCTGACATTGTAGTTGTCTGCGGCGAAGAGAAGTATCTGGATAAAACAGAAGACACTCTTCTCAATCCCAGTCTTATCATTGAAGTGCTTTCCGATTCTACGGAAAACTATGACAGAGGAAAAAAGTTTGCATTGTACCGCGGACTGGAGTCTCTGAAGGAATATATGCTTGTATCTTCGGAATACAGAAAAGTGGAGATCTTCAGAAAGAATGGAGCTGGACAATGGGTTTTGTCCGATGTAAATGAAGATGAGCCTGCAGTTCTGGAATCAGTCGCATGCAGTCTTCTTCTGAATGATATATACAATAAAGTGGAATTTCCTGAATTTATATCCCTTCACCCGGGAAAATAATTTTCGTCTGCAGTCTGATCAAATGTGAACGGAGGTTCTTCTGGAAATGTGCTGAGAGGAAGGCCAGTATCGCTTGCAGCCAGACTTCTTGCTTTTTTGTATGCAGCCGGAAAATTTTCTCTCCCGTAGTTTTCCAAATTTTTGCTGTCTTCAAATTCTAAATTCAGTTTCAGTCTCTGTTCGTTAATCGTTCCCTTCCAGCTGCTGGATCTCTGTTCTTGTTGGAATTTCCATTTTAAAAGATGCCCAATTAGAATAATCAGTCTGCTTAAAATTTCTCTAAAATCTCTTTTTCCCATATCTTCCAGTGTTTCCGCAATATGCTGTATGTCGGCAAGATCCAGCCTGCCTTCCCGCAGAAGCCTTGCATTTTCGAAGAGCCAGAGGTGCTCATCTTCCTCGTAAAGTTTTTTCATATCAACTAAGGTCTGCATAATCTTATGGTATTCTGGTCTTTATTTTCTGTCAAGAAAATCTTATAGCGGATTTGAGCTTGACAGCTGACTTTTTTACGGTTGTACTGTACTTGGCGAATTTACCAGAGCGCACTTACTGAATAAGGAAATTATCTATGCCGAATGTAAAAAATGAGTTTGCAGAATGGTTTATCAGGCAGGATCATAATTACTTTAATCGAGTTTTCAAAGATAATAAAAACAAATTGATAAGTGATTTGGACAGTTACAATGAACAGCTCAATATAGGTGATATATTTGAGTGCGATGCGGTAAACTACAAAGAAGTTATTTCAAAAATTAGTAAAGAAATCTATGAAAAGAAAATCAAAATAGACTCTTTTTTTCAAGGTAAGAAAGGAGATATTCCAAGGGCTATTCTTGGTAAAGATAATTATTTTAAATTTGTACGTGAAAAATTTGGCAGTAAAGAAGGTGAAATTATGGATGTATCAGAATCAAATAAAGCTTCTAAAGAAAATAAATTCCCTATGAATCAAATCCTTTATGGCCCTCCTGGAACTGGAAAAACATATAATACAATGAACAAAGCAATTCAGATCATAAATCCGGAGTTCTTTCTGGGTAACAGGACAGAAGTAAGAGCTGAATATGAAAGACTGGTTCGGGAGAAACAGATTACATTTACTACTTTTCATCAGTCGATGAGTTATGAAGATTTTGTTGAGGGAATGAAACCTATAGAACCGAGGGAAGAAGGACTTCCTGTAGTATTTAAAGTGGTTCCTGGGATTTTGCGGGAGATCTGCAACAGAATAAGAAGCATAGAAAGACTGAAAGGAAATGAAACAGAGATTCATCAGAAAGTAGACAATTTTCAAGATCTTTACAATGCATTTTTGAAACGTCTAAACGATATACTCTCTGAATTAGAAGAGAATGAACCCTATTTTATTGAAGCTAGACGTTCAAAAGTAAAAATTCTTGAAATTGAGGGAAGTAATATCATTACAATTGGTGAAAAAGCAAGCACTAAAGAAACGGTAATGAGAGATAAAATAAAAAGAATATATGATAAATTTGACAGTCCGGATGACATTACTGATGTAGTGAATCAATTACGCGAAGTAGGGACTGATATTGGGTGGACTACAAACTATTTTGCTGTATTCAAAGCTTTAAAGGAATTTGAAACTTCTATGGTGAATGTCCAGAAAAAGGAATCTTCAAAAAGCTATAAACAAAACTACGTTCTCATCATTGATGAAATCAACAGAGGAAATGTTTCTCAGATTTTCGGTGAGCTGATCACTCTGATTGAAGAGGATAAACGCATTGGAGGAAAGGAAGAACTGGAAGTGACTCTGCCGTATAGCAAGGAATCTTTCGGTGTTCCGTCCAATCTCTACATTATCGGCACAATGAATACGGCTGACAGAAGCGTGGAGGCTCTGGATACTGCTTTGAGAAGAAGGTTTCATTTTGAGGAAATGATGCCTGATCCGAAGTTGATTGCGGATGAAGGTTTGGTGCAGAACGGGATTTTGGAAGGTATTGATCTGGTTAAGCTTCTGAATACAATCAATGAAAGGATTGTGCTCCTGCTGGACAAGGATCATCAGATAGGACACAGTTATTTTATGGCTGTCGAGAATCTGGAAGATCTCAAATCCGTATTTAAAAACAAAATCATTCCTCTTCTTCAGGAGTATTTTTACGGAGATTACGGAAAGATCCGTTTAGTTCTTGGAGACAAATTTATTGAAAAAGCAGATGGTAAAAATATCACTTTTGCAGTAAAGGATGAAGACTACATTTCTGACTATACTGATAAAAAGATATATAATATTATGAATATTTCAGAGATGAGTGATGAGAATTTTACAGAAGCCGTGAAATCTGTTATTTCCTGACAATTTCTTTATGAGCCTGAACCGCATCACTGTATTTGAGCACGATTATTTACGGATCGACAAGCCTCCTGAAGGATCAAAATTTGAAGAAAGACATTTGAACGCACTGCTCTCTCATTTTGAAAGAAATTCTGTTCCGTACTTTACATTGATCCGGAATGGAATCAAATTCAATCAGTATGTCGGTGTCATTCAGGTGGGAAATACTGTCATTGAAGTGCTTCCAAAAGCCGACAAGTCAGATTCTGATTCTGCGAAATGGCAGAAAATTCTGATCGGAATGCTCAGGGCGGTCGGCAGTCTGAAGATCGAATCTGCCAGTGAAAGCCTTTTGAAAATCAGACCGAATTCCATCCTGGATCTGTATTTTGAACTTTTTGTGCAGGAACTGGAGTATCTTCTTCATAACGGACTTCTCAAGCAATACCGGAGGAAAGAGGGCTGTCTGAATGCTTTAAAAGGAAAACTTCAGTTCAGCAGGCATATAAGAGAAAATCTGGTGCATCAGGAAAGATTTTCTGTTGATTATACAGTTTATGACTATCAGCATAAAATACATTATATTTTATATAAAACGATCCTGCTTCTGAAGAGTCTCAATACAAGTGAAAATCTGAGCAGCAGAATCGGGGCCTTGCTTCTGCAGTTTCCTGAAATGCCCGATATTAAAATTACAGAATCAGTATTTCAGAAAATTGTATTGGGCAGGAAAACTCAGATTTACAGAAAAGCACTTGAGATTTCGAAAATGCTCCTTCTTCACTATCATCCTGATCTGACTGGGGGAAGGGACAATGTTCTGGCATTGATGTTTGATATGAACATCCTGTGGGAAAAATTTGTCTTTGTGAGTCTGAAAAAGTTCAATCCGGGGCTGGATATCAAAGGGCAGTCTGTCAAACCATTCTGGGAGCCGGAAAAGGGAAAAACGGTCACGATGCGTCCGGATATTGTTCTGAGGAACGGAAAGGATTGTATTGTGCTGGATACGAAATGGAAGAACCTGGAGGGAGTCAGTCCATCTTCTGATGACCTGAGACAGATGTATGTTTATTTGGATTACTTTAATGCAAATAAAACTGCCTTGGTATATCCCGGAAAAGAAATTCAGATGAATAAAGGCGTATATTATAATGATTTAGGAGAAAAATCAGAAAAAGAATGCAGTCTGATTTCGGTTGATGTTGATCCAAATATACTGACTTTTCAAGAAAAGATCTCAGACAGTATAAAATCATTTTTAAAATAATTTGTCCTAATGCATAAAAAACTCTGTCGGCCCTTGACGCAGAACTGAGGTTTCCGTATCATTGCCCGAATGAATACTCTTACTCCAGATATGCATTTTGAAGCAGTTCAGATGAATATGAAAAAGATGATGCAGGAATTACTTTCCAAATTTAACAAACATCTTCCTGATCAAATTCCAAATGTCAGAGCCGTCTCCAGAGACCGATTTGATCCGACATTTTTTCCGATACAGGGGATGTACGGCGGTTTTTTTCTATGGCTCGAAATCAGAAAAGGCGAGCTGATTCTTCATTCTCGCGGAGGAAGCCGAATCTGTTCCGGCTCTACTTTTGTATATACTGTCACCAAGGATAAATACCAGTTTATACGGAGGGAAATGACTTTCTAGTTTCTGCTGTTTACTTTGGTGGAAAATTGTTCCCGGAAAAGATATCTGCAAGCTTTTTTATTCTTGATAAATTAATATATATGCAGTCAGATCTCCTTTATGAGGTTGTTATGTCTGTAAAATTATTCATAAATAAAATGCCATTGGCAGCTCTTTTATTCTTTGCTCTACTAAGCGTCGAACTGGGTTCTCAGAATACTGCTGAGAGTGGACAGGGTACAGTTCTGTATGTGAACACAAAATCAGGACTGATACTTCGAAAGGAAGCAGATAAAAAATCTCAGAAACTCGATCTGATGCCTTATGGACAGAAAGTGATTTCTGAGCAGAGTTTTATCCCGGCTGGCAGTGCAGACAGTGCGGGCGGATGGGTGAATGTACATTACAGCGGCAAAGAGGGTTATGCTGCGGGAGAATTTCTTTCTTTCATCGATCCGAAAAAGGCCGTCTCTTCTCATTGGAAATGCAGGACACTTTATAATTACAATCCCGGCAAGGAAACATATACGGGAGAACTCGTACTTTTCAAGGACAGTACTTATCTGACAGTGACGAATACAGAGGGGAGAAGTATTTCAGACAAGGGAACTTACAGTCAGACAGGAAATAGAATCTCCTTTAAAAGCAAAATGGATCAGACTCCAGAAGAACTGATTATCATTAAAAAATATCTGATCGAGTCAAAAGATAAAAAACTTCTGGACAAGGATCCGAATCTGATTTCCAGACTGGAAAAAATTTGGAAATCCATGCTGGACGGAGATGAGAAAGACGCTGAATCCGAGGAGAGTAAAAAAATGATGATGAATCTGTGTTCTCCGATGAAATGAAGCTGCTTTTTATACTTGCTGTGTAAAAGCGAAAACCAGTTTCAATTCCTTTCTGCAGCAGAAAGTTGAGAATGCCTTCCTGGATCTGCGGAGGGGACCGCTCCAATGTTTTCATAAAAAAAGCAAAATTCAGAATAATATCAGATATTTCCCCTATATTGATCTGTCGTATCTGACGGAATACCAGTTCAACTATGCTTCCGTCCAAGGTATGCTGTTTTTTTGTACCTGAACAATTTTCTTTTTATCCCATTCTCTTAAAAAAATATCTTGCTTCCAAAAAACTGAAGTATAAAATCAAAAAGATCAGTCCAAAAGAAAAGGTAAATACATTGATGAAAACTGTAAAAGAGTCTATTATCCTGCTTCTTCTTATTGTTCACTGTACAAAAGACAGTTCAATATCCAGAGAAACTGCTTATCTGTTTTACAGAGGGGCTATGGTTTCCGTTTCAGGAAAGACAATGAAGGGTATAATATCCGGAGGACTGGTCAATGTATATGCAGTAAATGCGAAGGGGATCTGCAATAAGGACCGTTCCTTAGGTTCAGCACTCACTGACTCTGAAGGAAATTATACAGTCAAGTTTCAAAGAACCGGTTCCCCTGTCTGCATTGTCACCTCGCCTTCCTCAAATTCTTCAGTGTATGACGAGGTTTCGAAAAAAACACTGAGCTGGACTGGTTCATCTTCAATGACTGTAATCGTGAAGGAACCTGCAGTCAGATCAAAGTCAGGAATCAATATGACTCCTCTCAGCCGTTTTGCTGCCGCAAGATTTCAATCTATCGCAAAAGACAATTCAGATGTCTCATATCTCAATGCACAGCTCACGTATTCCAATAAACAGATCATCACTCAGTTTGCACTGAACACGGCATTCAGAAGAAATTCAGACGGATCAAGGAATCTGAGCAGAGCATCAGCTGTTGATATGAATACTGTTCCAGATTATTTCGATGACGGGATAGATCTGGATGACAATACAAATTCTACTGCGAAATATATGAAAGCATTATTTGGAGCATTTTCTCAGATTGCAAACAGTACAAAAGACAGCACTTCCGTTTCTTCGGATGATATTGAGCAGGTGCTGACTGCATACGAACAGGATCTCGCCGACGGATCTGCCGATGGAACCGATAAGAATGGAACTGCTTTGACTATATCCGGACAGTCAGGTTCAGCTTCTCTGGGAGTCAATCCGCTGACTTCCACTCTTCAGACAGCACTTTCCAGTTATGCGGCATCAGATTCCAGTCTGGGACTGACTGCAGCTGATATTGCAAATATATCCTTTTTGCAGACACCTACATTCATTCAGCCCGTTCCCGGCATCAGTTATACTTCTCCAGTGTCATTAAATTATCCTGATACTATATATACGTTTACTCAGAATCAGACGAATTCAGCTGCGTCCCCGGCTCTGTCCGGTAATCTTACTGGCTGCACTTCGAGTCCTTCTCTGCCCGCAGGTCTCAGCCTGAACAGCCTTACCTGCAGCATCACTGGATCTCCAACGGTCGGAACTGCTCTCACTGCATATACAATTACAGGATCAAACCCTGCAGGGAGCGTGACTGCATCGGTAAATATCCGCACTCTCTTTGGAATTCCTAAATTTGCATACGTTCCGAATTATACTTCCAGCAATATTTCTGTTTTTACTGTAGATGCGAATACCGGTTCTCTGACTGCAGGCACCACAGTAAATTTTGGGTCGAATACAAGGGATGTCGCAGTTGATCCGACGGGAAAATATCTGTATGCGGCTGCTTTTACAAGCAATAATATCCAGCTTTTTACAATCAATAGTATTACAGGAGCACTGACTGCTTACGGTTCAGCCGTGTCTGCGGGAACAAATCCAAATTCCATTACAGTTCATCCTGCTGGAAAATTTGTATATACAGCAAATGGAGGGAGCAATAATATATCTGTTTTTACAGTAAGTGCAGCAGATGGAACTCTTACCGCTGGAACTCCGGTGAGCGCAGGAACAAATCCAAGATGGATCAGAATAGATCCGACTGGCAGGATGGCCTATGTTGTCAATTCAGCTACTAATGATATAAACATTTATAATATCAATCAGACAACTGGAGCACTGACCCAGTACGGAGGAGCAGTTTCTACAGGGGGAGATCCTAGAAGCATTGCAGTCACTCCGAACGGAAAATTTGCCTATACAGCTGATTTTAATGCAAATCATACAAATGTATTCTCCGTAAATCTCAGTACTGGAGCGCTGACAGCGGGAACCTTTGTCACGCCTGGAACAGCACCGGAATCAGTTTTTGTTCATCCAAACGGACTTTACCTTTACACCGCACATTCAGGCGGGGGAGCTACAGGGACAATATCGCAGTATACTATCAATCAGACTACAGGTGCTCTGACTGCAGGAACTGTGACAGGAAACGGTGCTACGATTCCAGGAAGAGTAGTTATTGATCCTTCCGGCAAATTTGCCTACAGCACAAGCTTTTCGACAGGAAACGTAACTCTGTATGCAGTGGATCAGTCAACCGGAGGATTGACAGTTGGACAGGCATTTACGGCAGGATCCGGACCCAACAATATTTTTGTTACAGGGACAAACTGATACATTATATCCCAAAGTATTTCATAAAGGCTGATTATCCCCGGATTTCTGACGGCGAAGCGTCGCAAGTCTGGAAATCTCTGCTGTGCTCGCTTGAAAATCCGATATGAGTTTGGAGTCCTGCCCTTCGGGCTGCCGGACAGGCCCAAAGCGATTTCGCGAATACAGAAGTTTCTGCAGACGCCTATGCGGCGACTCGGAAACTGCCTAATCTCCTCCTTTGCTCACTTCAGCGCCAGCCAGAATTGACTTTTAACCGATGAATTAGTAATTTAATTATAATATAATTAAAAATCGGAGTTATTCTCTTGGAAACGTGAGTTTTACCTTTGTTCCATAATCTTTCTCAGTGCTGATTTCAATTTTTGAATTCAGTCTGTCCAGGTATTCTTTAGTGATAATGAGGCCAAGACCGGTACCGTCCTCTCCATTGGTTCCAGGCATACGGAACTTGGAATCAATTTTAAAAAGCTTCTGCTTTTCTCCTTCATTCATTCCAATTCCGAAGTCTTCAATTTCTATCAGAATACAGTTCTCCATCGGCTGAATTCGGAGAATGATATCTTTTCCAGGATAGGAATACTTTACAGAATTCAGGAGCAGGTTGTTCAGAATTGACTTTATTGCATTTTCATCTGTATTCAGAGTCAGGTCGCTCCCGATTTCCATACGAAGATGGATATTTTTTTCTTTTAGCTTTCCATCCAGCTGATATTGGAGTTCATAAAGTATGTTTTTCAAATCAATCTGATTTTTTTCAATTGTCATTCTTCCTGTCTGAACTTTTCCCCATTCGAATAAATTCTTCAGAAGTTCGAAGGCCTGTGCTGAAGACTGATAAAGCAGATTTGCATAACTTTTTATTTCCTCCATATCCGGTTCCGCTTCAGAAAAGGAGGCTTTCAGAAGTTCAGACAGTCCAAGCAGACCGGAAAAAGGGCTTCTCAGGTTATGGGAAACAATTGAGAAAAATTTATCCTTTGTTGCATTCAGCTGCTTGAGTTCCTGTTCTGATTTCCGAATTTGAAGGAGTGTTTTCTGCAGACTGTCTTCTGCTATTTTTTTATCTATAGTTTCTATAATTCCGGATATTTTATATACAGCTCTTATATATGCTTCCGACCATACTTCAGATTTGCCTTTTACCGCTTCGATCCATCTTTCGAAAGATTTACGGGGAGAGATTCTGCTGTTACTTACTGTGTATGCCTCTTCTTTATTTCCTGCCCAGACGACAGTTTTTACAATATCTTCCCTGAACCAGATAAGTCTGTCTGACGGATCAGAGGAAAGAGGAATGGACATCACCCCGTTGGCGTGCTCAGTATCTGATAGGTCTTCCGATGCAGTTTCTTTCAGATCATCTGTATAGAATACAGATCCTGGAAATTTCTCAGAAAGAACTGATTTGATTTTTTGCAGTATGTTTTCAGACGGTAATGAACCGTATCTGAATGACTGGTCCTGTACCTGTATATACAGTCCGTCAGACTGAAACTCCTGCAGCAGTGGTCTGCTTTCCTGTCTGAACACATCCATTATTTTTTCAAAAGGGGAAGTATTGATCTTTTTGATAATGTTCAGAAATAATTCCTGAATCCTCAGTTCTGCAAGTGAATCGTTGTTTCTGTTCAGAGCATCAATCTGCAAATAAACAGTCTTGCTGTATATGGATAAGAAGTTTCGGACAGATAAACTGGGAACTCTTTCCTCAAGACAGTGACAGATCAGAAGCCCCCAGAGCTGACCGTCCTTTGACAGTGAAACGGACATTGAACTGACAATCCCCATATTGTTCAGATATTCAATGTGATGCCTATGAGGTGCCCTGAGTGAGGATGCACCGAGATCAAATGAATATTCCTTATACAGGTTGGTTTTCAGAAGGCGTACAGGCCTGCACTGATTCAGTTTAATCATTCGAATAGGATTTTTAGTGTACATTGCTCTGGCAGGAAGAGGTATATCTGTGGAAGGAAAATGAAATCCCATCAGGGAGGGGAGATTACCGTTGTTTGATTCTGCCACTACTTCCCCGGAAAAATCTTCCTTGAATCTGTATAGAACAACCCTGTCCGACTCTGCAATTTTTCTCACTTCACTGACTGTGAAATCAAAAAGACTCTGCAGATCCTGCACTGCCTGCAGTTCATTGATCTTTACCAGAAGATCATTTGATGATTCCAGTGCACTGGAGTATGTTTCCCGTTCAATTTCGCAGATAAAAAAGTTTTCGCTCTTTCGGAAGGTTGCAAAATAAAGTTTATTTCGGAAATGAAAAATGGATTTGTATTCCTGCTGCTTTTTATTTACAATAATATCATTTATATTAATTTTTATCTTATCGTAGTTTTCCAGAAACTGACCAGGAGATATCATCATCAGCTCCTCCGGCTTTATGCCTGCATATTCAAACGTGTTGTCGCTGCATGCAAGAAACCGGTCTTCTTCAAGAGACAGGATCAGGAGTATTCCGAAATCCTGCAGTTCATTGATTAAATGAATCGGTTCGTTGTCGCACTGCTGTGAAGAAGGTTTTTCCGGCACGGACTACTCCACAACAGGAATTTCAATTTCCATATTTACTTTCAAATTATCTGCATTCTTGGCTGTAAAATCCTTTATATTAAAAATGGATACATTTCCGCCGTGTTTTTTGACAGTTGATTTGACGAGAGGCAGCCCCATTCCTATGTTCATTGTATCGTATCTGTCATCTATAAACTTGGGTATTCTGTAGAACGGCTCAAAAACCAGATTTGAGTATTCCAGAGGAATTCCTTTTACATCAATCAGAGAGGACGGCTCATTCAGGAGAGAAAGAACAAAGACTCCGTTTCGAATGCTGAAAAGAAAAAATATCTGAGAGTTTTTTTCAGAAAATTTGCATGAATTTTTAATTAATTCGTCCAATACTGAGAGAAGAGATTCTCTGTTGATGTTCAGAAAAAATTCAGAATAATTCTGTTTCCTGTCTGAAATAACGGCAGTATTGCCGTTTATTGAAATATATTTACTGTTTCTGCGAATCAGTTCTTCGAGCATATCATACAGCTCAGACACACTGACCCTTTCAGTGTTTAAGGGATTTTCAGTGAGATCGGAAATCTTTTCCATCACACCGAATGTTTTTTCAAGCAGGGCGGAATTTTCCTTTATCAGTCCCATCAGCTCCCCGCTGATTACGAAACTGTCCTCTCTCTGTTCTGCGGTCATATACATCAGTCTAAGGAGAGAGAGGAGGGCTCCGAAACCGCCTCCCTGTCCAAGGTTGTGTTTCATATGGTAAATCAGATTGTTCTTATATTTGTCCAGATCCCTTTCTTTTAAATTCTCTTTGTAGCGCATCCAGGTCAGCTGTTCATTCAGGCGCAGTTCTTTTTCCTTTTCCAAGACAAACTGAATCCTTCTTAACTCAAACACTTCAGATGCATTTTTCAGTTTGATTGCAAGGTCGGCAGTATTGGCTGGCTTTACCTGATAGTCAAAGACTCCTTTCTTCATAATCTCAATGACCTTTTTAATGTCATTCAGGCTGGTCAATACAATAATTATAGGAAAAGGTATATTTTCCATAGAGCCGATCCGGTCAATGAGTTCTTCTCCGCTCATTACCGGCATATTCAGATCAGTTACAATGACAGGGAAAGGATTTTTTTGATGCTCCTCCAGGGCCTTTGCTCCATTTGGAACACCTGTAACCTCGTATCCGAAGCCGGTGACAACCTTCGTTAAAAAATGCAGTATCGGAGCCTCATCCTCTGCTATCAGTACTCGGTTTTTGTTCATCGTTAAAGTTCTCTTTTTTTAAGACTGCCCCGCATGATCAATGTGAGGTTTAGAAATCAGGGTATTCAGATGCATTATCAAAGTCAAATCATAAAGTCAGAGTTTTTACAGACAGGTCAGTATATCTTTGAGGTTGTTTCTGTCCGAAAGCAGATTATGACGGATCTTCGTTTCTCCGTCTCTGCTTTTTTAGAATGCGGATAAGTTTTTTCAGTTTTCTCTGAAAGGACTTGCTGTCTGCAGATGTCTCTTCTGCGAATTTCAGTCTTTCATATTCCTGATGCAGATGCATTTCAGTTTTCAGAAGTTCTTCAGTCCTTTTCAGTTTTTCTGAAGGAGAGATCAGCGGATCAGCAAAAAGATTTCTTTTTTTCAGTTCCTGAATGAATTTTTCCATTTCAGCTTCAGCTGCTTCTTCAGATCTATAGTTATGTTTAATATATAATATATATATAGATAAACTAAAAACAGTAATAAACAGTGAATATAAAAGAATTTCCGACTCAGGAAAAACTTCGCTGATCAGTGTGAATTCCAGGAAACTCAGATTGAGCTGAATTCCAGAAATAAGCTGCCAGTCCAGCGCCTCAGAGACGGAACTCAGTGCAGATTTTATTTCTCTGAAAATATCCGAGTTATCCAGAACAGAACGGTCGCCTTTTATCAGAAAATCCAGAAAAAGTGTCGGATCTGAATTGACCCTGTCCGGTTCTATTTCTGCAGTGGGATCAAATCTGTGCCAGTGCCCGTCCTCCCAGTATTCCAGCCAGGCATGGGCACTTGCCTGAGTGACTGACCAGTATTTCCCAAGCCGATTGTATTCTGCTCCCTGATATCCTGTAATGAGTCTTGTAGGTACGGAAAGATATCTGAGCAGGATGGCAAAACTTGAGGCATAATGCTCACAGAATCCAACCCTGCTTTCAAAAAGAAATTCCTTAAGCCGATTTTTTGATTTCAGCTTTCCGGGCTTCAGGCTGTACCGAAATCTTTTCTGCTTGAAAGTGCGGACAAGAAGCTTCAGCTTGTTTTCTGCATTCAGACTGCCGGCAATGCCGTTCCTCTCAAGCCAGTCCTGAATATCTCTGTCATATTTCGGTACAGTCATATATTCCTTGAGGTCTGCGCTCCGTTCTGCAGGAACAGAACTTTTTCGGTCATAATGAAATATATAATAGATCATTTTGTTTTCATTGTATCTGTATCCGGTGTCGGCATTTCCCGAGAAAGCTGCATTTTTGGATACATTATAAATATTTTCCATTGTTGGAACCCATCCGTCAGTGACTGGGCGCAGATAAATTTTCGCAGTGGGTCCGGAAAAGTCTTTTTGCATCGGAAATACAGCAGTTCTTGCTTCCTGAACTGAACCGAACCAGTTGAATCCGTCAGTTCTGTCAAAGACAGCGCTTCTGAGGTATACGTCATTCCATCTGCCGTCTGCTTCCAGCTTGAGAACAGGGTCCCTGTTCATTGCAAGTTCACTGATATTTCCGGGCATCACTGTTTCTCCAAGACCTGTTCTTGCCTTTCCTGTGCTCATCAGGCTCAGCCTGCTGCTCACTCTGATGCTCAGCCCCATCAGTATAAATGCAGGGATAAATGAAAGCAGACCTATCTTGAGAAATCTTTTTACCGGGATGGGACCTGACGTTGACAGACTCCAGTAGACAGGTATGGAAAGAATGGACAGCATTATATTTACTGAATCTCTGCTGTTCAGCAGAACTGTGCCTGTCAGAAGTGTCGCACTGAGTGCAAAATACTGCCTGTCTCTCTGATGCGCGGAGATGTCTATGTACTTCAGACCTGTCAGCAGGCAGAGGAAAAGAGAAGAAAACTGCAGACGGTCCTGAGTTCCATGCACCGCCAGTATGAAAGTGAAAAAACCTGAAATCAGAAATCCTGTGATTCGCCTGTTCGGTTCAGTATGATAATATATCATTATAAATTTTATAATAATGAATAGCATTGCAATTGCCGGAGCCCAGACAGGTATGTTTCTGGAAATGCTGATCAGTGAAAGAATCAGAAAAGCAGCTGCAGAAAAATGAATGATCATCCCTTGTTCCCCCATTCTTCTTCAGAGGCTTCGGAAAAAAGATTCAGTGTTTCAGCAAGTTCCAAACGGTTTTTCACTGAAATATCCTCCTTTCGAACCGGAATTTTCAAAAAGCATATTCTTCCTTTTTCCATATAAAGTTCAAGAAGGGCTCTTGCGGTTTCCATTCTGTCTTCAAAGCTGAGAGAAGGGCTGAGATTATTCCAGTCAATGAACTGAAAAGGTCTGCCTTCCGCACTGAAGTGTTTTGAGAGTTTCTGATTTCTTTTTGCAAATACTTTCCAGTCAATCCTGGAAGGCGATTCTCCTTCTGCATAGTTTCTATATTCATAAAAATCCTCATTCCCCTGCAGAAAACTTCCTTTTGCAGACAGGTCTTCCAGATTTCTGACTTGAGAAGATTCCATATGGAGAACAGATTTTGGCCAGATATGCATATCACATAAAACGTCAGTATATTTCCAGCAGATAAAAAAACCGATGACTGAACGTATGCTCAGTCGGAATCTGAGCAGTCTGAGATGAGTTCTTACGGATACTTTCATCAGAATTTTCAGATTTTTCGGATCTGCCGCTTTTTGCTTTTCTGAATTGAAAAAGAAGATCTTTGCTTCGGGTGTATGCCCTTCTGAAAATACTTCGACCGACTGAATCTCCTGAAAGTTTTCAAATCTAACAGGAATTTCAGATGGAATATCCGCAGTGAAATCAACATTCTGCAGATGCAAGGACAGATGTTTGCAGAGTGTGTTTGTATACAGCATATCAAATATCCAGAATGCAGTCATAAAAACCGACAGAACCAGTACGGCAATGTTTGCGGAGAGAAAATAAAGTATGTACATATATAAAGAAGAACCCGCCCAAATGACTGCAAACAGGTTGGGCAGGATGTATACTTTCTCCGGTTTCCAGAATTTTTTTAAAGATTCAGATGCAGAGGATCTGAAGGACTTTATTTCTTCAGCAGTCTTATTAATAGCTGTTTTTATATTCATACTTATTGATTATTTCCAAACTGAGGTACAGGAACCATTCTGCTGATTCATTGGAGTGTTTCAAGTCCATTGTCTTTCTGCCGGCAGCTGCTGAATATCTCCTTTCAGTAATGCAATTTATGAATCTTCCTCTCATTGAATCAGACCGGAATTTCTGTCTGAGAAAGCAGAAGTCTGGATGCTGCAAGTCCCTCTTTTCTGGAAAAACTGAGCCGGTGTGCAGAGATGGATTCCCATACATATTGTATATCTTCTATAATTACATAATTTCTGTTTCTCAGAAATGCAGTCACCTTCGCCATCCTTGCAGCAGAGATTCCTGCTCTCGGTGAAAGAGGAAGAGAGTGCACGTTCTTCCTGGAATTTTCGAGAAGTCTGATGATATATTCCGCTGCAGTTTCCGAAATCAGAATTGAATCCGTCTTTTCCTGAGCCTCCTTGAGCTCTTCCGGAGAAATTACTTTCTGCAGATTCTGAATTACCGTTTTGGGGTTAAATCCGCGAAGCAGTTTTATTTCTTCCTGTTTTCCGGGAAAACCCAAGGACAGACTGATCATAAATCTGTCCAGCTGACCTTCCGGGAGCTGGTACGTTCCAGCCTGTTCAAAGGGATTCTGCGTTGCAATGAAGAGAAACGGGTCAGGGAGATCATAATGAATTCCGTCCATTGTCACCGCTCCTTCCTCCATTGCCTGCATAAATGCACTCTGGGTTTTCGGAGATGCTCTGTTCAGTTCATCAGCAAGTACGACGGGTGAAAAGATGGGACCCTTTCTGAATTCAAATTCTTTTTTATCATGATGATATATAGATACTCCCAGAATATCCGCAGGGAGCAGATCGCTTGTGAACTGAATTCTGGATATTTCAAAACCGGCCAGTTTAGCCAGAAGAAGTGCAAGAGTGGTTTTCCCTACACCTGGAATATCTTCAATCAGTATGTGGCCGCCTGCGCACCAGGCCGCTGCAGCAAGTTCAATTTCGCGGCGTTTCCCCAGAAGGGTTTCGGAAGCAGTCTCTATCAGTTTCAGAAGGGGATGAGGCATATCTTTATATGATCTGCTGAGAGCGTTTTTTGTCCAGCAAAGCTTGGTCGTTAATCTGCTTGACTGCCTGGCGGATTTTTGAATAATCAGTCTGAATGCTCAAGCAGCATATAATGTTCTGGAATCATAATCTGCCCTGCAGAGAAAGGGAACCTGATTTGAAAAGTGAGTTCAACCCCGGTCAGCACTGAAGCAGGATTGCTGTAAGCAGTGCAGAGCAAGTCGTGCGGCTGAACTTTCAAATAAGGAGAATATAATGAAAAAAGTTGCGGTATGGCTTTTTCTGGCTGTGCTGATCTCGGTTCCTCTCTCTGCAAAGGACAGGGACAGGAAGGTTAAGAAGAACAGCGACAGTGTGAAGGGAGAACCGGCAGAGACAGTCCGCCCGGAAGGAAATCAGTTTGATTCATTCGGTCAAAGTATGCAGAACAGTATGGCTGAAATGGTGCGTATGATGTACAGGACAGTGTTTACTGAGTATTCCAAAAAGGAAAACACGGATCTGATTGCATCTTATTATAAGAATCTATATGATTCTCTGATTGAAAAAGGATTTACAAAAGAAGAGGCGATGAAGATTATTCTGAATGCCGGTGTTCCCAGTGTTTCGGGAAAATAAGTCGGCATATCTGCTGACGGGGACTGAACTCCGTCAGCAGATCCATTCTGAATGCCGTGCTTACTTCAATGCAGCAATTGCATTTTCGTAATTAGGTTCCTGTGTGATTTCTGGAACAAGTTCTGTATAAAGAATCTTTCCTGATTCATCTACGACTACAACTGAACGAGCAAGCAGTCCTGCCAGTGGGCCGTTTGTTATAGTGAGTCCGTAGTCTTTTCCAAAGTCTTTATTCCTCAGTTCACTCAGAGTGACAACATTCTTCAGACCCTCAGCTCCGCAGAATCTGCTTTGCGCAAACGGAAGATCAGCAGAAATACATAGTACTGCTGTATTCTCCAGCTTGCTTGCCTGTTCATTGAACTTTCTCACTGATGTTGCACAGACTGCAGTGTCAATGCTCGGAAAAATATTCAGAACGAGTTTTTTACCGCTGAATGATTTGAGAGTCGCATGGCTCAGATCCGCCTTAGTCAGTGTAAAATCCGGTGCAGAATCTCCTTTCTTGGGAAGATCCCCCGATGTTGAAATCTCGTTTCCTTTGAGTGTAACTTTTGCCATTTTAGAGCCTCTTCTTGTCTGATAATGTGTTTAAAAATGCTGTGATTGATTTCACTTCAGAATCATTCAGTTCTTTTCCCAGCTGGTGGAATGCCATCTTCTTCACAGCTTCGTCCAGAGTCTTAATGCTTCCATCATGAAAATAGGGTGCAGTGAGTGCAATGTTTCGGAGGGATGGAACCTTGAACACATATTTGTCCATTTCACTTTTTGTCACGTTGAATCTTCCCAGATCCTTTGTATCATACGGTTTTACTTCACCGAGTTTACGGAAACTGTTTCCTCCGAATGCGGGTCCATTATGACATCCGGTACATCCAGTCTGAATAAAAAGCGCAAGTCCGTTCACTTCTTCCGAATTCATTGCTTTCCAGTTTCCGGACATCCAGTCATCAAATCTGTCTGATGTAATCAGAGTTCTTTCAAATGCTGCAATTGCAGAAGCAAGATTATTATAAGTCAGCTTATCTTTGTCCGCAGGGAACGCTTTTTCAAAAAGTCCCTTGTATTCCTCAATCTTGGAAAGTTTTTCAATGACTGCCTTTTCATTTGGCATCGCCATTTCTATCGGATTCAGGATCGGGCCCTTTGCCTGATCAGCCAATGTCGCTGCGCGGCCATCCCAGAATTGTGCAGTATGAAATCCGGCATTAAGTACGGTTGGAGAATTTCTGTCTCCGTTCTTTCCGAAGGCTCCAGTCGAAGTAGGCTGATTGTCCACTCCAGCACCTTTTCCATCCACATTATGACAGCTGTTGCAGGACTGTGTGTCATTTGAGGAAAGTCTTTTTTCAAAATATAATTTTTTTCCAAGTTCTATGAGTGCAGGTGTATCCTTTTCACTCCCAGGCATTTTTTCAGGAAGTTTGCCAAACACCATTTTGGCCTTTTGCAGTGTTTCTTTGTCCTTTTCAGAAGGACCGCCGCAGAATTGCAGTGCTGCAAGCATCAGTACAAATGAAATTCTCATAATCATCTCCTTTTTAGAATCATTCTAAAAAGGAGATGATTCAGTCAAGGGAAAAAAGAGGAAATCAATGTTTTTCTGAAAAAACTCATATATGCACAAATCCTTCTTTCGGTCAAATCATTGTCTGTTCGATCGCACGCAGGACTTATGCAGCCGCAGGAAACAGTAAGAATCCTTTGAATCAGTGTATTCAACAGTAAAGACTTCAAGTATCAGGAGAATGAATGGAAAATCCTACTGTTTATGCCGTTCCCTGATTTCCTGGAAATTTCCAACCTTGAGCAGGATTTTGTCCTTGGAAAGAATCTTTATCGATACGGATTCCCCCTCCAGACAGCTGACAGTGTAGACGGCTTCCTTTTGGATGACATCTTTAATCTTGTTGCACCCGCCCATTCTTGAGTCAAACACTGAGTTTGCCTCAATGATAAGGGGTATGCAGTCAGCACCTTTCGGAAATCCTTCCTCGCAGTAAAATCCATGAAGGGCGGAGGGAATGACATTGGTCTTTGATTTATTGTCCTTTGCGTCCAGTCTGCAGAAACCAAAAAATATTGGGAGGAAGAGAAATGAAAGTACTTTCATCGTTGAACCTGCATATCCTTATAATAGTCAGAGCTTACTGCAGACATATTCAGAAAAGTCCGCAGGCAGTCCATCAGCACATATTTCCGAGTATGAAAAGACAACAGTTTTTTTGCACAGGGATATTTGAAAGGTTTAAAAAAGTAAAGTATGAAAATTCTGCTCAATTACTTTTTTATGGATCTGAGCCATTCCAGAATATCCATAACGGTTCTGTCCCTTTTTTCTGACAATTCCTCTTTTTCATATTCTGTTCCATCAATAGAAAGACCTACGCTCCTTTCCTGAATCATAGCCTCAACCGAATAATATATCAGATATAATATCCGAAGATTGTATTTAATTTTAAGGCTGAGACGCAGGAATCCTCCTTTCAGTTTTCCATCCAGAGCTTTGAGAAGCTGAATGCATTTTTCACACTCTTCCAGCCCTTTTTCAAGACTGCCGGAATTCATAAAATAATCCATTCGGTTTTGAAGATAGTGAAAATAATAATAATTATACCATATACTGTATGTATGACTGTCATCTTCTCTTGGCAGCATAATTTCCATATACTTTTTCTTTCTTTCCAGTTCTGTCTTTTGTTCTTTCTGACTGAGATCCTTGAAGACTGCTGTACCAAACATGTGATTTCCTGTCTGGTAATTCCTGTAAAGTCTGAAGTCCTCATAGAACTCTCCAAATTCAGGACGAGAAGAATATTTTTCAAGATCATCCAGAAGCCGATCTGCTTCGTTCAGCAGGAGGTCAATTTCTGGTCCTTTTCTCTTTCTATCATTATTCTCGATATCTTTTCTGAACAGCTCGGAGTGGAGAAATGATCTATAATGAAATATTACAGATAATTTATAAAATCTGTCTATGACATCTTTTCTGAAATTGATTATCTCATATAAATCAGATTCTTCTTTTCGCAGTCTTTCCATCAGATCAATGATTTCTTTAGAATCTGTTTTACCCGATTCAACCGAGTAAAACTTTTCCGTGTTTTCAGGTTCTATATATTTTTCCCGAAAAAGATTCAGCCACCTGTTCCAGATAATATCAGTTTTATCAGCACTTTTAATTTTTAACAGATCATAAGATGTTCTGCTCTGTTTTTCTGTATTCTGCTTATCCAGTCGATGGAGCATTCCTATGTCAAAAAACTGACTGTAAAAATCTGTTTCCAGCAGAAGGACAGCAGCCGCTGGAATCAGTTCTTTGGTTAATGATTTTTCTCTTATAAACTTATTCTTTATTGTAGATATTGCATTGTCGGTATGCCCGTCGCTCAGCTTTCCCATCAGGAGATAAAGGCCTTCCAGAGTTCTTCCTTCCGCCTTTTTATCTTTCCAGAATTTATGAAGTTTTTCTCCGTAAAACTCAAACCAATGCCTTGGATTTTTCATCTGATCTTCTGTTTCCTGCAGAGTTTTCTGTCCAGTCTTGGCTGAATTGATTCTGGAAACAGCTTTATCTTTTCTGTTCATCTGATGTTTTCCCATAAATCTGGTGTACTTTTTATACACCAAAATAAGCTTTTATCTGACTGTAAATCGCATTTTTTGTCTTGTCTGTATTTTTATTCGGTATTCTGTGAATTTGTGTGCAAAAAATATGTCTGCATATTAAAGGAGAATTTATGTATAAAAATGCAGTTATTATAATTATGTTTCTGATTCTGGGATGTACATCCAGGATGGGAGATTTTACAGTAGTTTCCACGAGAAATTCCAATATCAAAAACTGGAAAAGACATTCTGAAAGAGTGGAAGGGAGCAGCTGCAAGTGGTATTTGTTCTTTATAAAAGTGAAAGACTGGGATTTGAAAGATGCAATAGAAGACGCGGTTGATAAGACAAACAGATCCTCCAGCTCTAAGAATGAATCTCTTCTGGATGTGAAGCTGTCTACTAACTGGTTTCATCTGATCCTGTTCGGCAGATCCTGCATTGTGGCAGAAGGAACGCCGGCGGACAGCTGGTATGTGACTGAAGAGAGAGAGGAGCAGATTAAGAAATGAAAACAATGACTGAGCTTTCTTCTGATTTACATAATGTATCTGAATCTTTGAAAAAAAATAATTACTGCTTACTAAGTTTAAACAGTTATCAGGAATCGAGAGAATTGTGCTGTACAATCGGAGAAATTATCTATGAAAATGATATTTCTCCCAACTTGAGAAGCAGGAGTTTATCCAATTCATTCAAAGCACTTGATTTTCATACAGATCATCATATTGCAGACTATATAGGGATATTCTGCATTGAACAGTCTGATATTGGGGGCGAGACTGTTCTTGTTGATTCGTATGAGGTTTTAAAGATGCTGACCGAAAATGAGAGAGAGTGTCTGAAGGGCATTAATCTTTATGAGCATAAAATTTTTGAGGATGATAATGAAACACATTCTATGCTTATGGAGATTAATGGAGTATATAAGATCTATTATTCATATTGGCTGATGAAGAATGAAATGGACGTTGTTCAGAAAGAGGTCTTTGAAAAATTCAGGGCAATGACACATACAGCCAAGCAAATTCGTTTTAAACTAAAACCTAATGAACTGTTAATATTTGATAATAGACGTCTTCTTCATTCCCGAACCGAAATTGGGAAAGGGGAAAAGAGACTGTTAAAGCGTGTGTGGGTAAAAATCTGAAAAAAAGGAGAATAAAATGATTACAAACCCAATAAAATACCAGGTTCCTGAAAGGATTTTGGAATCAAGAATCCAATTTCTGCAAATGAAAGGAATTGATTCCGATATAGCTGCCCTAGATCTGGAAATGATTAAGATGAAAATTCAAAACAATGATGATGGATTGGAGTGGAATTTGGAACAATGTGAAGATGCTGAAATCGAATATAAGCGATACCTGACCCTTTGCAGGCACTTTCCATTTCCAAAGTATTCCATGGTTCCGAATAAGATAATGGATACTATGTGGCATTATCATATCCTGGATACTAGAAATTATGTCAAAGACAGTGAAAGACTGTTTGGAGGGTATTTTCATCATTTTCCTTATTTTGGTCTTCGAGGGGAAGAAGATGCAAAGAGACTTCAGGAAACATTTGAAGAGACCAAAAGACTCTATGAAAAAAAATTCGGTGAAAGTATGGTAAGATCATCTTCCTCTGACTGCTGGCATGACTGTGCAGACAGATGTTGGCACGCTTGTGCCGATGAATAAGTATTAAAAACGCCGATTATTTCAGTCTGTTCTCTGTGAATTTGAACCGAATATGACAGAAAACAGGCTGCTTTTTGGTTTACAGAAAAATCTATCTGAATAGTTTATTGGTTACTAAAGCAGGTATATATGGACAATGAAAAAGAAGATATCGGCAGTTTAATACTGGGCTATATTAAAGAAGATAAAACGAAGGAAATCTCGGAAACAATTGAAAAGAAGATAAAGCCTTTTCTTCTGGATAAAGTTTCTGTGCGACCTGAGCAAATAAAACAAAAGATCAGTGTAAATAAGGAACTGAATTCCATTGGAAAAATAATCCAAGGATATTCAAAAGCCGAATTAAGTAATATACTTGATACTCAGAAGTCCTTGTATATGTATCAGAAAATATATCAATTATCTCATGCGAAAAATTCTTATAATGAAAAGTTCAGCTGTGATGAAATAGAGAAAAACAAAAGTATCTCTTTGTATTTTCTTGCTGTTATGTTTATCGATTTTTACGAAAGTTATAAAAATTATTTTACACTTCTTTTCAAGGAAAACATTTTTCAGAAAATTGCACAAGGCAGTTTATTTTCAGGTTATAGAAACAATTTTGCCCATGGAGATTTTATTTGTTTTCCAGATAAAGTTATGACCAACGTAGTTATAAAAAAAGATTCCTTTGATAAGGAAATTTTTGAAAACAAATCCTCCGATGTTATTCGGAATATAGAATACTTTTATGATTTGAATATTCTTCTTTCCACGGAAATAGACTTACAGCTGTTTCGATGCAGATTGGAAGATAAAATTGATACTACATTATGGGGAAATTATTTCTCAGTCTATTCGGAATCTTGGAAAAATAACTATTTGTTAAAAAATAACATATTATACTAAAAATTGCTTTACTGTTTTTGTAAAACTTTTTAATGGTAAAGAAATGAAAACATTAAAGATAACTGCAGCGATAACTGTCCTTCTGTTCTCAGTCTGTCTGTATTCTCAGGCAGCTGCACCTGCGAAAAGCGCTTCTAGTTCCATATCTCCATATGAATTTGCTTCACTGATGAATGAAATGGAATATATGATCGATTCAAATAAAATACGAAAGCTTAGAAATAATTATTCTGCAAAATATACATGCGATCAGGCTAGGCAGATTCTTTCTTCGGTCATGCTCGGCAGCCATAGAGTCGAGGTGCTTCAGATAATCGCATCACAGATTGCAGATACGGAAAATAAGGAAATTCTGATGATGTCATTTCAAAATGATATATACAGTTACAAAGAATCTGCCAGGCAGATAGTGAACAGTATCAGACCTGCAGAAAAGAATTCGACTGAGCCTGTTATAGTCAAAGAGACGGTAATTATTAAGGAAGAGAAGAAAGAGGAAACTCCCCTCAAAGGAAGAGTAAACCTGAGGAAATCCACTTCCGTATGCGGCAGAATAAATGAAGAAG
>DAORDI010000027.1:0-31750 GCA_035345895.1 Leptospiraceae bacterium | reverse complement strand
AGGCTTGTACGATGACAACACGGCCATCACTTTTTTTGGAGACAGCCGGATGGATTTTGTAAACAATCCTGGATACGGAAAAAGTACAATACCTTCAATTCTGAACGAGCCATTTGGAAGTGCCGGAGCTTATTCTGCAGATCTTCTGTTTACTGAAGAAAACATTCAGAATTTAGGGAAGGAAGGATATCGGTCTTATGACATCGTCCGTCATTTGGACAGATGTATTCCCAAATTATCGGAAAACTATAAGATTGCAAAGCGGTTCGTTTTCCATGTCGGCGGAATTGTGTGAATCGAAGAAAACGGTGTCGAGATTGCGTTTCCAAAGCGAAATCAGTTCTCCACGACTTCCTGTGAAAAAATCTGATTATTTTTCTCGATTTCGATCAGAGTAAAAACTTGTATTGAAAAGCAGTTCTAAAACTCTTACACTATGAAATACTTTGCACAGTTCGAATGCATCAATCCTGAATGTAAGTCTCTTTATCCTCTGACTGAGGTCATTTACAAATGCAGACATTGCGGCGAAATCCTTCAGGTTTCCCATAATATGGAAGCACTGAAGCAGAAATCTGCAGACGAATGGAAATCTCTGTTTGATTCCAGACGGGGTTCTTTCGAATTTCCGAATGATTCAGGGATCTGGAGCAAAAGAGAATGGGTTCTGCCTGAGATTGAACCGGAAAACATTGTCAGTTCCGGAGAAGGATGGACGCATCTTTTCAATGCAGAACGCTGGGCAAAAAAACTCGGACTCGAATCCCTGTATGTAAAACAATGCGGAGTATCTCATACCGGTTCCTTCAAGGATCTGGGAATGACTGTGCTCGTGTCACAGGTCAATCAGCTCAGGAAACAGGGAAAAAACATCCGTGCAGTCGCCTGTGCCAGTACAGGGGATACCTCAGCGGCCCTCGCCTCCTACGCAGCCAAGGCAGGAGTTCCTACAATCGTCTTTCTTCCGGCGGACAAGGTTTCCACAGCTCAGCTCATTCAGCCCGTATCCAACGGTGCCAAGGTCATCTCTATGGATACAGATTTTGACGGATGCATGAAAATCGTTCAGGAAGTTTCAGAAGACAGTTCCATTTATCTGGCAAACTCAATGAATTCTCTCAGGATCGAAGGACAGAAATCCATATCGGTAGAGATACTGCAGCAGCTCCGTTGGAAATGCCCGGACTGGATTGTGATTCCTGGAGGAAATCTGGGAAATGTATCCGCACTGGGAATGGGCTTTGAAATGATGCTGGAGCTGGGTCTGATCGACAGACTTCCTAGAATTGCACTGGCACAGTCAGAAAATGCAAATCCTCTCTATCAGTCTTTCCTGAAAGGATTCTCTGATTTTCAGGCAGTATCCGCTAAACCAACTTTGGCATCTGCAATTCAGATTGGAAATCCGGTTTCAGTGAAAAAAGCAGTCAGAATACTGAAAAAATTTGGAGGTGTCGTAGAACAGGCAAGTGAAGCGGAGCTTTCAGATGCAGCAGCCGAAGGAGATCTGTACGGACTTTACAATGATCCGCATACTGGAGTTGCACTCGGGGCAATGCTTAAGCTTTTGAAAAAGGGAACCATCGAAAAGGGATCAAAAGTCACTGTCATTTCCACTGCAAACGGTCTAAAGTTTACTGAATTTAAGGTAAAATACCATGAAGCTGGAATTTCAGGTACAAATCCCGACCTTAAGAACACTGTTCATAAACTGGAAGCAAAGACAGGAGCCGTCATGGATCTGTTAAAAAAAATTATATGAGAATTAAATTTATTTACAAAAATAAATATGGCAGCACTATTGTTTTCGCTTAAATGAAACAGGGGAATGAAAGTTAAATGGAGTCGGATTTAGAGGAACAATATCTTACACCTGACTTCAGACATGCTGTGAAGACAGCCGTCATCGCAGGAAAAAGAATACACTTTCAGACTTTTGTACTGAGCGAAAGCGGTGAAGCGAAGCTGAAGCATATTATATTCAGCATTATCCAGAAACTCGACAGAGAAGATCTGATGGAGCTGATCTATACCTCCGCAAAAGAACTCATACTCAACTCAATCAAGGCCGCAATCAAAAGAATCACATTGATGGAAATGGGCATTAATCCTGATGACCCCAATGAATATGACCATGCAATGGCTAAATTTAAGGAAAACCTTACTGACAAAAAGTTTCCATACTTCAAAGAAAAAATGAAAGGCCAAGGATACTATGTCAGTGTCATATTTTCCTATAATTCCAATCGGATTATTATGAAAATCATCAATCATTTTCCTCTTCTCACCAGAGAGGAGCTCAGGATTCGGGAAAAATTTGTAAATGCAAAAAAATATGAAAATCTGTTTGAGTTTTATATGGATCACGGGGACAATACTGAAGGTGCAGGTATGGGTATTACTCTTGTGGAAATCATGATGGCGCAAAGCGGATTTGACAGAAGGCTGTTTACAATTTATACCAAGCACAATCCAAGCTCAACAGTGGCAAAGGTAGAAATTCCGATCGGAGAAGGATACAAACCCTCCAGAATAAAGTTTGAAGAAATTCTAAAAGTAAAAAATATCCCTAAGGAAGATCTTAGGAAGGAATTTCGAATCTGATGGATGAACTCATCGACAATATAGAAGAAAAAATCACCCTGGCACTTCAGTCTGTTCCCAGAGAGATGGCACAGGATGTCATAGAAAATAAAATTCAGGATGCATACGCAATTAAGGTTCTGGTTGAACTGGAAAACAAGAACGGAATTCTGATTGCCGTATTTTCTTCAGTCAATATGAAGATGCTTTCAATGCATTCCGCGGCAGGATTCTCTTCTCATTTAAAAAAAGTATGGACATTCAATCCCTGGAAAGAATTTGCAGGCGACTTTGTCACTGCTCTGAAGGCAGGCGGAATCGAAAACGGACTCTCAGACCGAGTAGGAAGATCCGTTTACAGGGCATTGACTGTTCAGAACGTTTCTGCCCTTGTTCCTAATCTGGATCTGGGCCAGAAAGACGGAATCATTTCAATGATCACTGCAGAACTTGTGAAGGAAATGAAAATCAGTAAAATCAGCATTCAGCTTGATTTTGAGAAAGTGAATTCAGTCGGGTACAGAACAGAGAATCCGATCAACGGGCTATGGAATGAGGTCAGAAATCCATTTGAAGAGCAGGTTCAGGAAGCAAAACCTGTTCAGGAAAAAAAGAAATCATCCGGATATGAATTCATTGATGCGATTCGGGAAAGATATGATTCCATAGCCAGATGCAGTTCAGTAATTTCACCTCTTGCCGGAATGGAATTCAAGGACCTGAAACCCGGCCAGCCGATTTTAGTTCAGTGCCCTTTCAAAACCACTGACGAAAAGATTATGGCAAGAAGACTTGGTGCAGTCAATGACAAAGGAATCAACAGTCCGATCCAGGCAAAATTCATTGATCTGGTTCATACTGAGAAGGAATATCATATCCTTGCAGAAGGACCGAATAAAATACTCATTCACATCATAGAGGAAAGACCTGTCCGGATTGCGGTTCCAAAAGAATTCAGAACAAGCAAGTACAGGGCATTTGAAAAAGAAGATACATCCACAGCAAATTCATTGAAAATCATACTGATTGTACTGACTGTGGTCGTAATTGGCCTATGCGTATTCTATTTTATCTGATTCTCCTTCTCTCTTTCTGCAGCAGAAATCCTGCAGAGAAAGAAATAAAGAAAGCCATCAGTTCAGGTGATTTTCTGACAGCTGCAAAATTCTGCGCTGATTATAAGGAAAAGAATCTGGAAAAGGAATGTGCAGAACAGAAAGAAAAGTCTGAGGAAGAAATCAACAGGATTCTCTCAGAAAAACAGAATCTTCCTTTTACTAAACTGATTGTGGACAGGGAACTGAGCAGGAAAGTCAGAGAACTGCTGAAGAAAGACATTAAACTGGGAATTCAGTACAGACAGATCTGGGAAGAGACTGTAGAAAAAAGATAATGGTCTCCGAAAAATCGCTGGAATCACTGAAAAAAAATAAATTGAAAGTGACAAGGAACAGAATTGCCGTGCTCGATCTTCTGAAATCGTCGGACAAACCGATGACCCATTCCGACATTATGGAAGGACTTTCCAAGGAAGGTCACTGGGACAGAGTCACAATTTACAGAACATTGAGCGAGTTTGCAGAAAAACAGATTGTGCAGATTATTCATTCAGACGAAAGACTCACCTACTTTGAGCTGAAGGACGATCCTCCGGAACATGGGCATCTGATCTGCGATTCCTGCGGCAAGCTGTACTGTCTGAAGGATGAAATGTTTCACTTAAGACTTGAAGGCAATCTGAAAAGTTTTCAGATAAAAAGAATAGAAATTTTTATACGCGGGCTCTGCAAATCATGTCAGTAAAAAAAGAAAAACTGATCAAGGTGGGGAAATGGACAGAAGGCATCCATAACTCTAATGAAAAAAGAATTAAAAAGCTTCTGAAAGAAATTCTGCCGAATTACAAAGAAATTCTCTGGGATGAAGCGAGTTTTCAGAGATTTTATATTGAAGTTCTGAACAGTCTTCCTTCCAGATACAAGCAGAAAAATTCCATCGAACTGAACGGCAGACTGAAAGAGGAAATTCTGAAAGAGGCCATCATAGAAAAACTGGAAGAGATGGAAGAACAGATTCTTCTGGAATCATCTCTTTGAAAAAAATCAGTACAGAACAGTTCTCTCTGATTGACAGAAAAAATCAGGAGAATCTGGAAAAAATCACATCCGTTCTGAATGAGGCAGGTTACGAATGTTATCTCATTGGCGGTTCCGTAAGAGATATGCTTATGAACAGGGTCCCGCACGAATATGATCTTGCAGTTTCAGCGGAACCGGAAGAAGTGAAGAAACTTTTCAGAAAGGTCATTGAAACCGGACTGAAGCACGGAACAGTAACAGTTCTTATTGACGGCTTTCCTTATGAACTCACGACATTCCGTAAAGATATTGATTATATAGACGGCAGACATCCTGAAAGAGTGGAATTCGGCGCAACTCTTTCTGAAGATATGAAAAGAAGAGATTTTACAATGAATGCGATTGCTCTCAATATCCGGACAGGCGATCTGACGGATGAAAACGAAGGGATCTCTGATATTCATAAAAAGATCATCAGGACTATCGGAAATGCAGTGGAAAGATTTACTGAAGACGGACTCCGTCCTATCCGGGCTATCCGTTTTCAGTCCTCTCTTGACTTTACAATTGAAGAAGAGACTTATAAGGCAATTGCGAAGACAAGGCATATCACAGCAAAGATATCCACCGAAAGATTTCATGATGAATTCATTAAGATTTTGAAAACTGAAAAACCGGGAAAAGCAGTCATTGAGCTGATCAGGAACAGAATCTTTTCCCTTTTCTGGGGAGACATTTCAGAAAAGGAAACTGAATCAGTCATGAATCTGGACAGTCTTCCGAATGTTCTGAACCTCCGTCTGGCCTATTTTTATGACACTCAGACTGATTCAGAAAAAAAATGGGAGATACTCGAAAACTCAATGAAGAGACTAAGGTTCTCAAATGAAAAAATAAGGGAGTCTTCCGTCTATATCAGATCTGTAAATGAATTTCAGAACATTGAATACATGGATGACTATGGAAGGAGGAAATTTCTGTCCTTTCTCTCAATGAACATCGGCAAAAAAAATGCTCCTGTGATTATTGAAAACCTGAAACACTGGTGGCTGTTAAAAAACGTACGTTCCCATGAGACACTTGCGGAAAATCTGAAAAAAGAACTCAGCTCTGATGCAGCCCTGCTGCTCTCTGATCTGAAAATCAACGGAGACATTCTCAGCAGCAGATTTCCGAATCTTCCGAAAAAAGAATACGGAACCATTCTCAAATCATCATTAGATTATATATTAAAGCACCCCGAAAAAAATACAGAAAAGGATCTTCTGGAATTTATATCAAAGATTTCCGGCTGAAAAAACCGTCTGCAATCTAAAGCCCTTCACTTGCAGACAAGCTTTTTGCACCTGATTTTTGGAACCCGGCCTGTATGGAACCGGGGTGAAATTATTTTATCAGTCTTCCAGTCTGAAATTTTTCATCGGGTAAGCCTTTGTAATTTCGGCCACACCTGCTTTCACATTCTGGAATGTTTTTTCATCCGAGATATTTTCGAGGAGATCACAGATCAGATTTCCCACTCTTTTGAAATCATCTGCATTCAGTCCTCTTGTAGTCAAAGCAGGAGAACCTAGCCGAATTCCTGAAGTCACTGCAGGAGGTTTCTCATCGAACGGTATCCCGTTCTTGTTGATTGTGATATGAGCAGCATCCATTCTGTCTGCAGCCTCAAGTCCGGTCAGTCCTTTTACAGAAACGTCGACAAGCACCAGATGGTTGTCTGTCCCTCCGGAGATGACTCTGAATCCCCTTGAAAGAAAAACGTCGGAAAGCACTTTTGCGTTTTTCACTACATTCTCAATATAAGTTTTGAAGGAAGGCTGAAGAGCCTCACCGAATGCAACTGCTTTTGCAGCAATCACATGCATAAGCGGCCCGCCCTGGACTCCCGGAAATACTCTGGAATTGAGTACCTTTTCATTTTCTGCCTTTGACAGAATCAGTCCGCCTCTAGGACCCCTCAGTGTCTTGTGAGTTGTGGAAGTCACATAGTCACAGTAAGGAACTGGACTTGGATGAAAACCTGCAGTCACAAGTCCTGCAATATGAGCAATGTCTGCCATCAGTTTTGCACCGACTGATTTTGCAATTTCAGCGAATCTCGCAAAATCAATTGTTCTAGGATATGCAGATGCACCTACGACAATGAGTTTAGGCTTATGTTCCTTAGCCAGTCTTTCCACTTCTTCATAGTCGATCAGCTGATTGTCTTTTCTTACACCGTATGGAACAACTTTATAATTCCTGCCGCTGAAATTCACCGGAGATCCGTGAGACAGGTGACCTCCGTGTGCCAGGTTCATTCCCATAAAAGTATCGCCCGGATCAAGTGCTGCAAGAAATACTGCCATATTTGCCTGAGCTCCGCTGTGAGGCTGCACGTTTGCATAGTCTGCACCGAACATTTTTTTTGCTCTTTCAATTGCAATGGATTCTACTGTGTCTGCATTTTCACAGCCGTTATAATATCTTTTACCCGGATAACCTTCTGCATACTTGTTCGTCAATGTAGAATGGTAAGCTTCCAGTACTGCCTTTGATACAAAATTTTCAGAAGCGATCAGCTCAAGAGACTGTTCCTGTCTCTCATCTTCCTTGCGTAATGCCGCAAATATCTCTTTGTCCTGCGATTCAAGTGTACTCATACGCCCAGTGTTTTTTTTACCTTGAAAAAATAAAATCCTTATTTGCATATCTGGACTGCAGAAGACTGCCAAGGCTTCTTCGGACAGTTCTGTAATACTGACAGGAAAAGACCTTTTTTGCATTCTGAATGGAAAGCTGATCCAGAAAAAAACTCTCCATATCCATCTGAAATTTTTCAGAATGAAAAGTCTCGGGAACTGCGGTCAGGAAATCCGTATGTTTTCGGCCCTTCCTGTATTCAGGTTCGGCAGGAGGATGAAGAAGAAATGATTCCACTTTGTCAATAAGTTCTTTCTTCAGAATCAGTGTACCATGCTGCACAAGGCATCCTCTTTTTCTGAACTGAGAATTTCCTGATATCTTCTTGAATCCAGACTCAGTACCCATGCAGAGATCTGATTTTCCGGACATTTCAGCCTTAATTCCCTGCTTGAGCAGGGAAGAAATCACTCCGTTCAGGATTGTCTCATATGATTTCTGGACAGGAAAAAATTCAGGATATTTTTCCAAGTTCAGAAATACTGTATAATTGAGATTGGAATAACTGTCATGATAGACAGTACCGCCTCCCGAGGCTCTTCTGCATACGTAAATCCCCTTCTTTTCCACGGACATTCTGTCTTTCGGGATTTCCATCGGATGGGCAGATTCCAGATTCTCCTTTGACAGATTTCTGAAGATCTCGTCAGAAATTCCAAGCACAGCTGAAAGAGGATTTCTCCAGAACCTGAGTCCCAGACTGTAACTGTTTTTACAGAATTCCAGAGCCAGTGCTTCTTCAAGAGCCAGATTCCAATATGGGTTTTTGATTTTTTTCTCATTCAGACAAAAATAGATTGGCATTTCCGATGTACTCATAGTACAGTTCTGAGAATACACAGAGATAAAGCAAGATGTTCGAACTCTTATTCGGGAAAAAAAACACAGAACCCAAAAAGTCTCCTTTGGCAATTGTATACTCTGAAGGATATAATTTCAACCTCGACGGTCACGTATTCCCCACCGTAAAATTTGCCCGTGTCTTTGAACTGTTCTGTCTGGATTTCCGGTTTCACGGAATTGAAGTATTTGAGCCGGAAGCAGTCAGTTATGACGATATTCTCCTGGTTCACACGGAAGAATATGTTCAGGATCTGATTCATCTGAAAATTACGGAGCGCACAAGGTATTCCGAACTTCCTCTGAATCATCTGATACTTGAAGCAGTTCGAATGGGGTGCGGGGGAACATTACGGGCTGTCGAACTCACCTCCTCATTTCAGCATGTGATGAATATCGGAGGCGGTTTTCATCATTCATTTCCTGATCATGCAGAAGGATTCTGTTATCTGAATGATGTAGCAATAGCAGTCAAAAAACATCAGATGCAGAACCCCGATTCCAAGATACTCATTGTAGATTTGGATGTTCATCAGGGAAACGGAAACAGTTTTATCTTTCAGAATGATCCGAATGTGTTTACATTTTCGATGCACAGAGAAGATCTTTACCCGGTCAAGGAGACTTCCGATCTGGACTATGGACTGGAGGCAGGAACTGAAGACAGAACATATCTCAACATACTGAATGACGGATTCAGGACAATTGAATCAAAATTTAAACCCGATCTGGTCTTCTACCTTGCAGGTGCCGATCCATATAAACATGATATGCTGGGAGGACTGGGTCTGTCAATACAGGGGCTTCAAAAAAGAGACATTGCCGTAAGAGACTTTGCAGATAAGTTCAAGGCACCCGTCGTAGTCGTCACTGCAGGAGGGTATGCAAAAAATACGGCTGATACAGTACAGATTCATTTTAATACCTTGGAAGTATTTGCGGAGTTATGATGGATTTTTTAAACACTTCAGACAAGAAGTCTAAAAAGGAAAAAAAAGAAGAGGATTTTACATTTGATTTTCCTGATAATTTGAATCAGGAATTTTCCGCAAGTCTGCACGATGCCAATGATTATATGTTCGGCAAGGTCAGCAGAGAAAGAGTGGAAGAGCTTTTGAATGATGCCGGAATTTTTTCCATACTTGAACGCAAGGGTTTCAAAAATCACAGTCTGGAAATTTCCCTTCTTTCCATTCTGGACAACCGCATTTATATCCGCAATGAGAAAGGTGAAATTCTTGTGCATATGAGACTCAAATCAAACGAGCTTTTCCTGAAGAAAATTGATGAGACTCTTAAACTGATTTATATCGACTGGCTGATGACTCAGAATCCGAATCAGAAGAATACCAAAAAGGAGCTCTATGAAGGCCAGGAGTTTTCAGGACTCGGAATCTTTGCTGAAATTTCCGATTTCATATTGCGACTGAGCCGTGAAATCAATGTTCATGGGGTATTCAATGTCCCTGAATATTTTCATGATGCTGTACTTTTTCACAAAAACTTCCGTTTTCTCGATCCTGTAAAAGAGGGACAGTTCAGACATATTCTGGAGAACTACAGAAAGATAGGTCTAAGAAAACTCTCAGATCTTGTCCACAGAGAAAAATTTACATTTGAAGATACAGGGCTTCCTTACAACTGGACATACGGAGAGATGTTCTATTCAGACTGGCCGACAATCAATGCAAAAATATTTGATTCCAAGTATATGGATGAACTGAATGAAGCAAAAAAGAGAAAGATAATATATGAAACATGAGATTTTAATACTGGACGATTCCCCGGAAATAGGTGAAGCACTTGTCCTTATTCTGAGCAGCCTAGGCTACCCATGCAGATACTTTGACACTTCCGAAAAGGCTCTTTCTCATTTTGAAATGGAAAGAAACGCACTTGTACTTCTCGACATCAATATGCCGGGCAAAAGCGGACTGGAACTGCTCCCGGTTTTCAAATCCATCCATCCCAAAACCCAGGTGATTATGATTACCGGTGAGAGAGATATTGATGCTGTAATGAAAAGTATGTCCAACAAGGCCAGCGAATTTCTCCTGAAGCCATTCACGATTGACAGTGTGGAAAAGGCAGTCAAAAGATCTTTTGAATACTTCGAACTTCTCAAAAGCAGGGAAAACTATGAAAATGCACTGGAAAGGGACATAAAATTCGGAGCAAGGATACAGAGACAGATTATTTTTCCCTCCAGAAAGGAAACGGGACTTTATATTGATTTTCATCCGATCTCGTTCGTTGCCGGAAATTTTTATCATATAGAAAAACTGGATTCAGAAAAGACTCTGCTGATGTTCGGAGGGGTGGAAGGAAGCGGCGTAGCTTCAGGTTTTCTCGGACTTTTCTGCATTTCCCTTTTAAAGGATATGATTCTGAAAAAAAAGACAGATCCTATCGAAATTCTGAACTACATCAATCATGATGTCTATTTTAAGCTCAACACCCATACGATTTCTGTCATCACAGTTCTGATTGATGCACAGTCGAGAACAATGAAATATGCCTGTGCAGGGATTCCTGAACCGGTCATTGTAGGAAATAATTTTATTCTTCCTGAAAATATGGAGACCGCAAAAGGAGGTCTGGCCGGAATTCTTGCAAACGGCGATTTCCTCGAAAAAACTGTTCCCTATGAACCGAATTCCATTCTTTTCATTTACAACGACGGATTTTATGATTCCAGAGAATCGGAACTCTTAAAGAATTTTTTCAGCCTGATGCAGGAATTTATGTCGGAGTCTAAAAATGCACAGGGCAGGTTTGAAAGAATCAAAACGACCCTGCAGAATTTTCTGGATCTGAATCACAAAAAAAACCTGATCAAAAAAGACTTGGCTTTTGTGCTTTCCGAAATATAAACTCAGGAAAACAGTTTTCCAGGATTCATAATTCCCTCTTTATCCAGAGAATTCTTGAGTCCTTTCAGGGCGGTCACTGCTGTTTCACCCGCCTGTTTCAGGTACCACTCCTGATGGTCTGTCCCGACACCATGATGGTGACTGATGCTTCCTCCCGAAGAGTAGATTGCATCCGAAGCAGCCTTTTTCATTTTTATCCACTGACCGCAGGGATCTTTCAGATCCAGAGGAAAGATTATCGTAAAATACAGACTGGCACCGTCAGCATAACTGTGACTCACATGGCACATTACAGTGCACTGCATTGTGTTCTTGATCGCCTCCTCCACATGCTTATGAAGAGTCAGAATCCTGTCATAGGTGATGACTGTTTCAAGAGTGTCAACACCTATCCCGTTTTCAAGAAGATGATTCCTTAGAAAAGGCATATTGTACCGGCTCTTCAGCCAGTTTTTTCCCGGACCCTCACCGGCAAAAAAACCGCTATGATGTTTTGCTGTCTGTTTTGCCTCATGGATCTGTCTTTCCACTTCAATCTCGTCTGAATCGACTCCTCCGATCAATGCACATCTGTTGTCGAGAATATCATTCCATTGAAGGATTTTTTCAATCATTGCATACTTGAATCGGCGGAAAGCAGTCATCGGCTTGCCTATTGTACCAAACCTGGAATACTGATTCGTTTCAATCTTGTCTGAAAGCCTCATCATCGAAAGCTTGAGACCCTTTCTGTTGGCTTCCCGAATAAATCCGACTCCGCTTGCAAAATCAGGAAAAACGATTCCAAAGTATTTTCTGGATTTCGGCAGAGGCTGAATCTTGAGTGTTACCTGTGTAATGATTCCAAGCAGCCCTTCGCTTCCTGAGATTATCTGATTCATATCAGGACCTGCAGAGGAAAGAGGCACCTTCCATGTTTCAATTGTCCCGTTAGGTGTAATGATTCTTGCTGAATTAATGATTTTATCTATACGGCCGTATTTGCCGGACTGCTGCCCGGAGCTTCTGGCCGCAATCCATCCGCCCAGAGTGGAATACTCAAATGACTGAGGAAAATGTCCCAGTGTAAATCCCCTTTCATTCAGTATATGTTCAAGAACTGGCCCGTAAATGCCCGCCTGAAACGATGCAGTGCAGCTGACTGGGTCAATGTCCACAAGTTCTTTCATATCGGTCATATCCACTGAAATGACCGCCTTGTGCTGTTTTCCTTTTCTGGCTTCCACTCCTCCCACAACCGAGGACCCGCCTCCGAAAGGAACAACTGCTATTTTTTTAGTCTTGCAGAAAAGAAGAAGTGAACGGATTTCTTCCTCTGTCTTCGGATATACGACACCGTCAACATAATCCTTCAGAAGATTGAACCGGAGACGGATTACATCATAATAGCTTCTTCCGGCAGAATGAAATACTCTTTCCTGAAGATCAGTTTTCACTGGAAGAATTTTTGAAAGTCCTGCAAGGAGATTCTTGTCAAGTCTGGACTTCGGAACTTTCAGATCATCCATTTTTACACCTGGCGTTCTGGGAAGAGAGGATACTCCCCAGTCATTCCTGAGAATGTTCAGAATCTCATTAATATGATCCTTTAGAAAAAAATCTTCAGTATATGCCCCCCAGGCATCCCATCTGAGGTTGTTTCTTGTATAGTTGATCGACGGATTCAGTTCAGTGTAAAATCTCTGCATATTCATTCCTTATCTGATGAGTGCGGTACAAAGAGGAGCATAGCCCCTGTTCACCGATGCATAATCCAGATGAGTAGTAATCGGCCCTCTGTTCTTGTACCATATCGGCAGAAGATACGATTCCTTGCATACTGTCTTTACTGAATATTTACCTTCTTTGGATTTTCTTGCCTCATAAATCCCGAATCCTTCCATTCCCCCTACATGATACATCAGAATGGCTACTTTCCCTGGATGAAGAGAATCGGAAACATTTTTCATCAGTTCAGAAAATTCTTTCGCATTTGTATATTCGCCGTCCAGTGCATTGCTGAAATAGATTACATTCGCAATTTCCGGATCACTGCTCAGTTTGGTATGATTGAGTTTAGTCAGTTGAAAATCAAACGATTTCAATGTCACAAGTGTCTCCTGAAACTTAAGGAAATGCTCACTGCAGAGGGCAGTTCTTCCTTTGTCGCAGAAAGTGCCGTAATTGACGGGAGACTCTCTTTTGATCGGTTTAGACACATACTGAGCTTTCCAGCCGATCTTCATTTCAGCCATTGCTTTTGAAAGTGTATCTGAATCCTTGGCCTTTTCTTCTGAAAAAATCTTCAGCATCTGAGAATGAGCATACAGGATTCTCCAGTCCATATCCATCGAAGCCAGATTTTCACAGTTCAGAATATTGTGCATCATATACGGTTGAGAAAAACCGACACTGTAGCAGTTCTTTTTCAGATTAGGGTAGAGTTTTTTCACGAGCAGAAAGTCTCTGTCCGTCTTCTGGTCATTCATCATATAAAAATTCCAGCATCCGGCAAGAATTCTCTGATAAAGACCGGTTGTCCAGGAAAACTTAGAGGGAGTCGGATCCAGTTTTACATTTTGAATAAATTTAGTAATCTGGGCATCGTCCCTTTTTACAAATTCATAGACCATTTCACATGTTTTGTCACCAAGATCTTCGAGTTTTTCAAATTCCTCGTAAATCTCATAAAGATCATCCGATGTATTCAAATAAGAAAAATATTTTTTATGCTCATCAGATATTGTAAATTTCAGTTTAGGAAAAGGCTTATTGCTGAGCGACCTGGAAATAGATCTTGTAACACTGCAGCTGCCGATTATCAAAAAGAAGACGGAAAGAAAAACAACCAAAAAAAACTTACGCTGAAACATATTCACCTGCAATAGGACTCTGCCATTTCCAAATTTTTCATATTACCTGCATAGGTAAAAAAAAAGGAGTCAATAGACTCCTTTATGGGCTTACCTGAAGATCTCTCCACGTTCTATCCGCAAAGAGAAAGTGCCTCTTCATCAATAAGATGAAGAGCTGATTACCATCTGTAATGAGAGAATGCCTTGTTGGCTTCTGCCATTTTGCGAATATCTTCCTTCTTCTTGATAGAAGCTCCAGTTCCCTTATGAGCATCCATAATTTCCGCAGCAAGTTTCGCACTCATTGACTTTTCATTTCTGTCTTTTGCATAACGAATCATCCACTTGATTCCCAATGCCTGACGTCTTTCTGGTCTGACTTCTATAGGTACTTGGTATGTAACCCCGCCCACTCTTCTGGATTTTACTTCCACTTCCGGTTTTACATTTCCGAGTGCTTCAGTAAAAACTTTGTATGGATCTGTATTCAGTTTAGCCTGAATTGCATCCAGTGCATCGTAAAAAATTCTTTCTGCAGTGCTCTTTTTACCGCTCAGCATCAGACAGTTGATAAACTTTGTGACAACAGGATCACTGTATCTGCTGTCAGGTGCCATGTACCTAGGTTCTACTTTTCCTCTTCTTCTGGACATCGAATACTCCTAATTATGCCTTTGGCTTTTTAGCGCCGTACTTTGAACGAGCTTTGCGTCTTTTATCTACACCCAGTGTATCCAGTGTTCCGCGAACAATATGATATCTTACCCCGGGAAGATCTTTTACCCTTCCGCCTCTGATCAATACTACGTTGTGTTCCTGCAGGTTGTGAGATTCTCCTGGAATATAAGCAGTCACTTCAATACCGTGAGAAAGTCTTACTCTTGCTACTTTACGCAATGCTGAATTTGGTTTTTTTGGAGTAAATGTCATTACTCTTGTACAAACGCCCCTTCTTTGGGGACATGCTTTTAAAGCAGGAGACTTAGTTTTTCTTTTCTGCTTGTCTCTGCCGTGTCTGATAAGCTGATTTATTGTAGGCATTCCTTAATCCTTCTTTTTTTCAGGTAAATATAATATACTGGCCCATTGCCAGATTTTTGCAGATAGGCTGTATGTAAAGACTTTTATAATACATAAAGCCCATTTTTTTTTAATTGTCCTCTTCGTCTTCAAAAGAATCATCCGATTCATCACCCAGATCATCGTCGTCATCTTCTTCATATTCAAGGTCTTTTCTGTCAGTCACTTCAATCGCAATCGTATTCTGATCACGGTCTATGATAGGACTGATTCCTCCAGTTCCTTCTTCCAATGTCTGTTCTTCCAGATCATCAGATTCTTTATCCAGATCACCGTAGTAATCTTTGAATACATCCAGATTCAGATAATTCTTCATCCCGGTTCCTGCTGGAATCATATGACCGATAATCACATTTTCCTTAAGACCAATCAGTCTGTCTGTCTTGCCCTTGATTGCGGCATCGGTCAGAACCTTTGTAGTTTCCTGGAATGAAGCTGCAGAGAAGAAAGACTCTGTATTCAGGGAAGCTTTGGTCAGACCAAGCAGAATCGGCTGAGCCTGTGCAGAACTTCCGCCCTCTGCCTCAACTCTTCTGTTTTCTTCCTTAAATGCAAATTTATCCACCTGCTGCTGAGCCACAAAAGAAGTGTCTCCGCTGTCCGAAATAATCACCTTTCTGAGCATCTGACGGACAACCACTTCAATGTGCTTGTCATTGATATGCACTCCCTGAAGTCTGTAGACCTCCTGAACCTCTTTGACTAGATATGCATGAAGAGCATCCACGCCCTTGATTCGCAGAATATCATGCGGATCAAAGTTCCCGTCATCAAGCTGATCGCCCTGCTTGACATAGTCCCCATCCTGAAATCTCAGCTGCTTGTTCAGAGGAATCGCAACTTTTACCTTTTCCATTTCGGAACTGTCAGGATTGATATACAGAATTCTTTTCTCTTTTGCAATTTCTCCCCTGTCCTCCACTCTTCCGCTGATCTCAGCCAGAGTAGCAGCATCCTTAGGGCGTCTTGCTTCAAAAAGTTCATCTACACGAGGAAGACCTCCGGTAATATCCCTTGTCTTTTCTGCAATCGAAGGAATCTTGAAGATCGCATCCCCTATCTTGACAGTATCTCCATTTTTCAGAGAGATCTGTGCATCAATAGGAGCAGGATACTCATCTACAGAACCGTCAGCCTTTGTGATGAGAATTCTAGGACTGAGTTTATCCCTTCTGTTTTCAATGACTTTCAGTGTAACGTTTCCTGTCTTAGGGTCTTCATCTCTTCTGAGGTTCTTCCCTACTTCCAGGTCAACCAGTGAAACAGTTCCTTCTGCATCTGTGATCACAAGATCATTATGAGGATCAAATTCTGCCAGGGGCTTTCCTGGAGGAATCACGTCCCCTTCTTTCACATGGAGAATTGTTCCAATTTTTACAGGGATGACAACATCATCACCCAGTATCCGGAAATCATTACCGTGTATTGTAACTGTTCCACCCATCGTTGCATGGACCATTTCCCCTTTTGCAGTGGTTGCAATCACTTCACCCTTTTCCACCTTCTGCCCGTCCTGAATTCTGACGTTGACAAGTTCGGCAGTGCTGAGTGTCTGAATAAGGTTCTGCACGACAATGTTTCCAGGTTTACTGAATACGGACTGACCCAGTCCATTCTTGATCAGTTTGCTGCTGCTCACTGATTTTACATAGGACTGATAAGAAACTTTATGTTCTTTTTCCTTAATTTTTGCGGACGCAGCACCCCCGATGTGGAATGTTCTCATCGTCAGCTGTGTTCCAGGCTGACCGATGGACTGTGCAGCAATTGTTCCTACTGCCTCACCGATTTCCACAGGAACGAGTCTAGCCATATCCATTCCGTAACACATTGTACAGATTCCATGTTTGGATTCACAGGTGAGAGGAGAACGAACCTTGACTTTAGTGTAACCTAAATTTTCAATCTTCTGACCGACTGATCTGACAATCAGTGTATTCTTAGGATAAACGACTTTTTCAGTCACTGGGTCAATAATATCCTCTGCAGTGTATCTTCCGAATACTCTGTCTGCAAGAGAAACAATTACATTTTCCCCTTCCTTCACTACACTCAGATTAATGCAAGTTTCTGTGCCGCAGTCCGGTTCAGTGATGATCACATCCTGAGAAATATCCACAAGTCTTCTTGTAAGATAACCGGCATCCGCTGTTTTGAGAGCAGTATCTGAAAGCCCTTTTCTCGCACCGTGAGTGGAAATGAAGAACTCCAGAATGTCCAGACCTTCACGGAAATTCGAACGGATCGCAAGTTCAATGATTTCCCCGTTCGGCTTCGCCATCAGACCCCGCATTCCCGCGAGCTGACGGATCTGCTGTTTGGAACCTCTTGCTCCGGATGCAGCCATCACATAAACTGGATTGAACCCACCCTGATCTTTCTCCAGTTCCTTGAACATACTGTCAGTGATCTTGTCATTTGTCTTAGTCCAGATCTCAATGACTTTCTTCTTTCTTTCATCATTAGTGATGATCCCCTGACGGTATTCCTTGTCGGCCTTTTCCACTTCCTTGTTCGCTTCCGCAACGAGGGACTGTTTCAGAGGAGAGGTTTTGATGTCATGGATGGAGATAGTAGGAGCGAACCTGGTCGCATATCTGTATCCGAGTCTTTTAATATCATCAAGCATCACTACGGTAGCGCCTGGTCCATGTGTATCATAGACTTCAGCAATGATACGGTTGGTTTCCTTGTCACCGAGAACCCTGTTCACATAGTTGTAGCCCTTAGGAAATGCAGTATTGAAGATCATTCTTCCAGGAGTGGTTTCAATGATTTTTCCCTGATAAAGAACGCTGATCTTGGAACGGATATCAAGTGCATCAATACTTATAGCATACATAATTTCATCCAGACCGGTAAAGAATTTTCCTTCCCCCTTTCCGCCCTTCACTTCGCTTGTGAGATAATATATCCCAAGTACGATATCCTGTGTAGGCCCGCAGATCGGATGACCGTTTGCAGGGTTCAGTATATTGTGAGGTGAAAGCATCAGCATCCAGACTTCGAGCTGAGCCTTAGGAGACAGAGGAACGTGAATCGCCATCTGATCCCCGTCAAAGTCGGCATTGAATGCGTGACATACGAGAGGATGCAGTTTAATTGCTTTTCCGTCAATCAGCACCGGAAGGAATGCCTGGATTCCCAGACGGTGAAGAGTCGGTGCCCGGTTCAGGAGGACTGGGTGTTCTTTTACAACTGCTTCGAGTGCTTCAAAAACATCCTTGTCTTCAGATTCCACTTTTTTCTTTGCAGATTTGATGTTCGGAGCAAGCTCCAGATCCACAAGTCTTTTCATAATGAAAGGCTTGAACAGTTCCAGAGCCATCTTTTTTGGAAGACCCATTTGGTGAAACTTCAGTTCAGGACCGACAACAATGACAGATCTTCCGGAATAGTCCACCCTCTTACCGAGAAGGTTCTGACGAAAACGTCCCTGCTTTCCTTTCAGCATATCTGAAATGGACTTGAGCGGTCTGTTTCCCTTTCCTTTTACAGTTCTTTTTCTTCTGGAATTGTCAAAAAGAGCATCAACTGCTTCCTGAAGCATTCTTTTTTCATTACGAACAATGATTTCAGGCGCTTTCAATGCCAAGAGTCTTTTCAGACGGTTGTTTCTGTTGATGACTCTTCTGTACAGATCGTTCAGATCTGACGTCGCAAAACGACCGCCGTCGAGCTGCACCATTGGACGAAGTTCAGGAGGGATGACAGGAACTACATCGAGAACCATCCACTCAGGACGGTTTCCTGAATCACGGAATGCTTCGAGAACTTCCAGCCTTTTGATCAGTCTCTTGTCGGAAACTTTCTTTTCCTGAATTCTCTGACGGATGATTCTTGCCTCACCTTCCACGTCAATTCTGGAAAGAAGTTCCTTGATTGCATCCGCACCGATTCCAGCGAGAAACTTGTCGCCGTATTCATCCAGATAAGAATGGTATTCATCCTCGTCCAGAAGCTCACCCCTGTTTCTGCCTGAATCCGCAGGATCAATGATTACGTATTTTTCAAAGTACAGAATTGCTTTGAGGGCATTCATTGTCATATCCAGAAGAAGACCCATTCTGGATGGAACTGATCTGTAGTACCAGATATGAGAAACAGGAGCAGCGAGTTCAATATGCCCCATTCTTTCTCTGCGCACTTTGGAGTGAGTTACCTCCACTCCGCACTTGTCACACACAACGCCCTTGTATCTGATGGACTTAAACTTGCCGCAGTAGCATTCCCAGTCTTTTGTAGTACCGAAAATCTTTTCGCAGAACAGACCGTCTCTTTCCGGCTTTAATGTACGGTAATTGATCGTCTCTGCTTTCTTTACCTCACCGTAGGACCAGTCTTTGATCCTTTCAGGTGAAGCAATTTTAATGGTTATTGAGTCAAAGCTTGTATAGTTTCTCATCAGATGTTCTCTATGGATTCAATTTTGATCTTTTTCTTACTTCTGGAAAATTCATCCTCATAATCGGAAATATCTACCTGAGATCCTTCCACATCCGTGATGATAATATCCAGAGCCAATCCCCTGAGTTCCTGCACCAATACGTTGAAAGATTCCGGTATTCCAGGTTTGATGGAATGAATTCCCTTCACAATCGCTTCGTAGATTCTTGCTCTTCCGAGCATATCATCCGACTTAATGGTAAGGAGTTCCTGAAGAGTATGAGATGCACCGTAAGCTTCGAGTGCCCAGACCTCCATTTCCCCGAGTCTCTGACCCCCGAACTGAGCTTTACCGCCGAGAGGCTGCTGAGTGACAAGAGAGTAAGGACCAGTGGAACGGGCATGCATTTTGTCATCCACAAGGTGAGCCAGTTTGAGCATATAAATATATCCGCAGAACACTCTGTTGATAAATCTTTCTCCAGTTCTTCCGTCAATCAATGCAAACTTGGAATCCTGAGGAAGAGAAGCTTCCTGACTGTATTTCGAAATATCCGCTTCTGTAGCACCGTCAAATACCGGTGTTTCAAAATTGAGTCCGAGCTTCTCACCGATAAAACCGAGCTGAGTTTCAAAGATCTGACCCAAGTTCATACGGGAAGGAACCCCGAGAGGATTCAGAACGATGTCGAGAGGAGTTCCGTCTTCCATATAAGGCATATCCTCCACAGCAACCACTCTTGCCACAACCCCTTTGTTTCCGTGACGTCCTGCCATTTTATCCCCCACAACCAGTTTTCTTTTGCGGGCAACATAGACCTTGACCATTTCCTCAACGCCTGCTGGAAGATCATCACCTTTCTCTCTGGAAAATCTTTTGATGTCAATGACTGTTCCTTCGGATCCGTTCGGCATTCTCAGTGAGGAGTCCCTTACTTCTTTTGCCTTTTCTCCGAAAATGGAATGGAGCAGTTTGTATTCAGGAGTCAGATCAGTTTCTCCTTTAGGAGTCACCATACCGACAAGAATGTCACCTGCTTTGACCTCTGCACCAATTCTGATCACGCCTGTTTCATCGAGATCTCTGAATGCCTTGTCCGAAAGATTAGGAATGTCTCTTGTAATCTGTTCCTGACCGAGTTTTGTTTCTCTTGCCTGGATTTCAAATTCTTCAATGTGGACTGAAGTGAATACATCATCTTTCACAATGTTTTCACTGATGACAATCGCATCCTCGAAGTTGTATCCTTCCCAGGGCATAAATCCTACTAGAACATTCTTTCCCAATGCTAAATATCCATTGTCAATTGCAGGACCGTCAGCGAGAACAGTTCCTTTTACAATGATATTGCCGTTCGGATCAAGTTTTTCACCGTATACAACCTGGCCTGCAATTGCAGTTCCTTTTGTAACATGGATCCCTTCTTTGACGAGAGGAGTGAATTCTCTGTAAGTTTCAAAGAGTTCATAATTATATTTCACACCAGTCTCAGAAGTGAATTCGATCTTCTCTTTTGTAATCTTGGTGATTTTTCCGTCATCAGAAGCCATGATGACCTTTGCAACCGGCTTCTGATTGAAGCAGGTTCCCTGGTTTGTCTTCTTGTATTTCAGAAGATGGTATTCTATCAGTTCTTTCGATCCTTCTTCCTTGACGCAGATTTTGCTTGCATCTACCTTTACGACAACTCCGTTTCTTTTTGCAATTACACAGATCCTGGAATCATATGCTGCTCTTTCTTCCATTCCTGTTCCTACAAAAGGAGCTTCTTCTACAAGAAGAGGAACTGCCTGACGCTGCATATTCGAACCCATCAGAGCACGGTTCGCATCATCATGCTCCAGGAAAGGAATCAGTGCAGTCGAAACAGAAACGACCTGCATCGGTGCAATATCCATATACTGGATTTCATTCGGACTTCTGAAAGGGAAATCAGATCTGTGACGTGTAGGAATCAGTTTGTCCTTGAAATCACCCTTGTCATCGATCGTTGCAGATGCCTGTGCAATATAATGGTATTCTTCTCTGTCTGCTGTGAGATATTCGATTTCTTTTTTATGCACTCTTCCGGATTTTACAAGTCTGTAAGGTGTTTCCAGGAATCCATAGTCGTTGACTCTGGCATAGGAAGACATAGAAAGAATCAGACCGATATTCGGTCCTTCAGGAGTTTCAATCGGACACATACGGCCATAATGACTGTAATGAACGTCACGCACTTCAAACCCTGCTCTGTCCCGAGAGAGACCTCCTGGGCCGAGAGCATTCAGTCTTCTCTTATGTGTCAGTTCTGCGAGCGGATTGATCTGATCCATAAACTGAGAAAGCTGTGATGATCCGAAAAATTCGTTGATGACTGCTGTGATCGGTTTGATGGAAATCAGGAGCCTTGGAGTCTGCTGTTCCACTTCCTGAACAGTCATTCTTTCCTTGATCACTCTTTCCACTCTGGAGAAACCGAGTTTGAGCTGGTTGCTCAAAAGTTCCCCTACCGATCTGATCCTTCTGTTTCCGAGGTGATCGATATCGTCATGGAAATAGTTTTCCACTTCCGAAATGAGCATTACGAGGTATCTTACAGTTTCTATGATGTCTTCAGGGCGAAGAGTTCTATCCTCACACTCTTTAAAAATCTCAGGCTTGTGGTATTCAAACTTGCTGTTGATTTTATAACGCCCTACTTTCCCGAGATCAAATGTCTTTGGGGAAAAGAAGAGTCTTTTCAATTCTGCCTGAGCATTTTCGAGCGAAGAAGGTTCACCCGGTCTCATAATCAGATGAAATTTTTTGATTGCTTCCTCATAATCATTTACAGCATCTTTTTCAAGACAGTTGATGATTGTGGGATTGTCCTTCTGTTTTGGAAAATCAATCAGATCCACTTCCTTGACTTTCATTTCCTTCAGAATGTCGATATTGTCTTCATTGATTTTGGAACCGGCTTCGAGCATTACCTCGCCAGTTTCACTGTTTACAATATCTGCAATTGTTCTTCTGCCGATGATCTTCTTGAGTTCTTTAGGATTTGCATTGTGAAGTTTTGCCTTTGTGGAAGAATAAAAAAGTCTGAGAACCTCTTCATTGCTTCCAATTCCCAATGCTTTCAGAAGAAGTGTTGCCGGGAATTTTTTCTTCCTGTCGATTTTCGCAACGAGGATGCCCTTGTTATCGATTTCGAACTCGAGCCAGGAACCTCTGTAAGGGATGACCCTTGCAGAAAACGTTCCTTTCATCTGATCCTGAGAAAAGAAGATACCTGGAGATCTGTGGAGCTGACTTACAACCACTCTTTCAGCCCCGTTAATGATAAATGTACCCTGTTCAGTCATTACAGGAACGTCGCCCATATAGACGACCTCTTCCCTGATCTGAATGGTTTCTTTAATAATAAGACGTATGACAGCCTTCAGAGGAACTGCATAGGAAGAATCTGTATCCTTGCATTCCTGAGGCTCTCTTTTGATTTCACCTAACAGATAATGGCTGTACTCCATTATCACATCACTGTTTGGGCTTTCAATTGGAAAAGTTTCCCGGAAAACTGCCTCCAGACCCTGATTCTTTCTCTTGGTTGGATCTTTTACTTCTGGCTGAAGAAACCAATCAAATGACTTTTTTTGGATTTGGATGAAATTTGGAAGATAAGTGAGATCAGTAATTCTTCCGAAATTTACTCTTTTTCTATCTTTGGACTTGCTCATGAATACACCCTTGAGAACTCGGATTTGGTAAAATCTTCGAGAATAAGTATGGGAATTACCCGTAATTCGATCGAACAGAATTCAGGTCTCTTCAAGAAATACATCCCCAAAAAAGTATTTCTGTAAAAAAGACATAATCCCGGCTTTGAGAAACTCTCCACCGGTTTTTAGTTGTTTTGCTGCTTTTGCTTAACGCCAAAATGGCTGCCAAAGTCTGCCAGACTGTATTATTTAATCTCGATTTGAGCGCCTACAGCTTCGAGTTTGGCCTTGATTCCGTTAGCTTCATCTTTAGAAATGCCTTCTTTCACAGGCTTGTTTCCTGCTTCAACGAGGTCTTTCGCTTCTTTCAGACCAAGTCCAGTGATTTCACGGACTACTTTGATCACGTCGATTTTTTTGTCGCCATGAGCTTTCAGAATTACACTTACTTCAGTCGGTTCTTCTGCTGCAGGAGCGCCACCGGCACCACCAGCTACAGCTACTGCTACTGGAGCAGCTGCGGAAATACCAAACTTTGCTTCCATCGCTTTCACGAGTTCAGCAGCCTGAACCAAAGTCAGATTACCAATCTGCTCTAATAAAGTTTCTGTTGTTGACATACTTTTTAATTCTCCTTACTCTACTCTTTTAATTCCAATCTTATTTTCCGTTTTTCTCAGCAACAGCGTTGATAGCCCTTGCGAGACTCGCCATAATCTGATTGATTCCAGATGCAATTTGTGTAGCCGGTGCATTCAGGCCGCGTGCAATCTGAGCCAGAAGTTCTTCCTTGCTTGGAAGACCGGCAATTGCTTCAACGCCTTTTGAATCCAGTACTTCACCGGAAAAGAATCCAGCTTTAACATCAAATACTTCATTTGCTTTCTTGAATTCTTTACAGATTTTTGCAATTGCAGGAAGATCCTCATTTGCAAATATTGCAGCCATAGGACCTTTATAGTCAGGTCCAAATTCAATCTTTGTTCCGCTGTGCTTGGAAGATTCCTTGAGTGCACGAAGGAAAAGATTATTTTTAATGACCTTCATTGATGCATTGGACTTGCGAAGCTGTCTTCTCAAATCCTCCATTCCTTTTACGGTCAGTCCGCTGTAAGCCGCCAATATAAAATTTGGAGCCGCTTCAAGTCTTTTTTTAAGTTCAGCAACTGCTTCTACTTTTTCCGGTTGAGCCATAATAAATCCCTTTAATTGATTGCGTTGACGATTTCTTTGATGTCCACTTTGACACCAATTCCCATTGTAGCAGACACGGAGAAATTTTTCAGATAATCCCCTTTTGCGTCAGAAGGCTTGTCCTTCATCAGAGCTGCAACAACTGCACGGACATTTTCAGAAAGTTTTGCCTTGTCAAAGGAAACTTTTCCTACTCCAAGGTGAATTACTCCACCCTTGTCTGGTCTGTATTCCACACGTCCGCTTTTGAGCTCATTGACTGCCTTCGCTACATCTGTAGTCACTGTTCCAGCCTTAGGTTTAGGCATAAGACCTTTTCTCCCTAAAACAGGACCGAGCTTACCTACATCTTTCATCATATCAGGAGTAGCAACGCAGGCATCAAAATCTGTCCAGCCCCCTGCTACTTTTTCAATGAGGTCAGAATCGCCGACAAAGTCTGCGCCTGCATTTTTTGCTTCATTCTGCTTGTCGCCTTTGCAGAAAACAAGGACTCTTACTTTTTTCCCGGTTCCGTGGGGAAGGGAAATTGTTCCTCTGACGTTCTGAAGACTTTTGTAATTTACCTGAGTGGCAATTTCCAGAGTTCCATCAAACTTGCTGAAAGAAGTATCTTTCGCCAGGGAGATGGCATCTTCCAGATGGTAAACCTTTGTTCTGTCTACTTTTGGATACTGTGCTTTGTATTTCTTTCCGCGATGCATTTTTTCCCCCGATTATAATTCTACGTTTACGCCCATGGAACGGCATGTTCCTGCTATGATCAATACTGCTGCATCCAGATCATTCGCGTTCAAGTCTTCCATTTTTGTCTTGGCTATTTCTTCGAGCTGTTTTCTTGTAATTGTTCCTACTTTAGCTACGTGAGGAGTTCCAGAACCGCTCTCTATCCCGATTGCCTTTTTTACCAAAAGGGCAGCTGGAGGAGACTTAGTGATGAAAGTAAAACTTTTATCAGAAAAGGCAGTAATCACAACCGGAAGTTTATAACCTATCTGCGATTTAGTTCTTTCGTTGAACTGTTTGCAGAATTCCATAATATTGAGACCTGCCTGACCGAGCGCAGGACCTACAGGAGGAGCAGGATTTGCTTTTCCGGCTTCTACCTGGAGTTTGATTTGCTTAACTACTTTTTTAGCTGCCATTTCTTAAATCATCCTTATAAGTTTTAAGAAGGTTTACCAACCTGTAAATAATCCAATTCCACAGGAGTGGAACGACCAAATATTTCTACCTTTACGCGCAGACGTCCTTTGTCTGGATAAATCTCATCCACAACACCGCTGAAATTCGCAAAAGGACCGTCTACGATTTTCAAAGTATCGCCGACTTTGTAAAGAAGGCGGGGCTTTGATACCGGCTCATCCGATTTGACATCTTCCATTTCACTGAAAAGATTCTGTATCTCTTCCAAGGTCAATGGATCCGGCTTCGATTTTTTTCCCACAAATGCCGCAACTGAAGGAAGGCTGTGAATTCTGAACTGCAGATCATCATCCATCTTCATTTCAATGAGAACATATCCAGGCATCAGTTTCTTTTTAGAAACTTTCTTCTTGCCGTTTTTCATCTCAATGACATCCATTGTAGGAATTTTTATCTGAGCAATTTTTTCCTGCAGGCTGTGCTGAGAGACCATTTTTTCTATATTGGCCTTGACTTTGTTTTCATGACCCGAATAGACCTGCAATACATACCATTTAAAATCGCTCATAGAATATCACCAATTATCTGGCTACTGCACTCCAGAGCCAAGTTAAACCTTTCACAAAAAGAGAATCTACAAAAAAGAGGAAGAGGGAAAATACTATTACAGTGCCCAGCACAACTCCAGTGGACTTGTAAACCTCGTCTTTACTGGGCCAGGAGACCTTTTCCAGTTCCGCTCTGCATTCTTTTAAAAACAACCAAAATTTCATTCCCTAAACCTTAAAAACCATATTTGGCAGGCCCGGAGAGAATCGAACTCCCACCAAGGACTTTGGAGATCCTAGTTCTACCATTAAACTACAGGCCTATACACAACCCATTAGCCCTCTACCAGACTTGAACTGGTGACCCCTTCCTTACCATGGAAGTGCTCTACCAACTGAGCTAAGAGGGCAGATAGAGCCCCCAAGCTGCAAAAAAACAGCTTTGAAATATCACTATTTTTTAAGGGGCTTATGCGTCAAGAGGATTTTAAAAAATTTCAGATAATGATTGAAAACAGACTGTCTGCTCTTCCGGAATAAATCAGTCTCTGAATTTCTCATTAAAAAAAAGAGAGTTCATCAGATCAGATGCAGTTACTATTCCTTCCAGTTTTCCGTCCTCTGAAAGAACTGCAACCGACTCAATATGATGCACGTTCATTTCATTGACAGCCTCAAATGCGGGAGAATCCGGTCTGACAGAATAAAGCCTGCCATGAGGTTTTGTCTCCTCCATACTTTTGTGGAGCTCTGAAAGGTCTTCGGAAAGAGCGAACCGGAGAAAATCAGAAACAGAAATGACTGTGACAGGCATATGCTGACCGTCCACCACAACCAGATGATGAATGTTCTTGGAGCTCATCTTCCGTGCCGCATCTTTCCATGTCTGACTGAGACTTACAGTAAACACATCCTTCACCATTATGTCTCTAACCTTAAGGCCGTCGAGCTTTGTTCTCATTTTTGTTTCTCCAAAGTATCCATCTGCATTCATTCCTTTCGGAAGAACGGATCAGATTATTTCGGTAAACAATTTATGCAGGGTATTTTAAATTGTAAAGAATATTCCATTGCATGACAGACAGTTTCAGGGCATATTCAGGATATGGAATATTTTTTCATTATTTTATAAATTCTTCTGAACTTATATACTTCATTCCGAATGCCTGTGCGACGCTTTCGTAAGTCACTGATCCGTCGATAATATTCAGTCCGTGCCGGAGTTCCCGGCTGTTTCGAATTGCCTGTTCATACCCTTCATTTGCAAGCTGGAGGGCATAAGGCAGAGTCGCATTTGTCAGTGCTGCGGTAGAAGTCACCGGAACGGCTCCCGGCATATTTGCTACACAGTAATGAACTACACCCTCTACAAGATAGGTAGGGTTTTCATGAGTTGTAGGCCTGCAGGTTTCCACACAGCCTCCCTGATCCACTGAAACATCTACGATGACTGATCTGTCTTTCATTCCCTTGAGCATCTCCTTTGTGACCAGATAAGGTGCTTTTGCTCCGGGAATCAGAACGGCTCCAATGACAAGATCTGCATCCCTTACAGCTTTCCGTATATTTTCCGGACTTGACATCAGTGTAGAAACATTCTTGGGCATAAAATCGTCGAGGGAGCGGAGACGGTACAGATTTGAATCCAGGACAGTGACACGGGCACCGAGTCCTGCAGCAATTTTTGCAGCATTCGTTCCTACCACTCCCCCGCCTAGAATCACAACATTTCCGGGCTCTGTCCCTGGAACACCGGCCAGCAGAATTCCTCTGCCCCCTTTTGTTTTCTCCAGATATTTTGCCCCTTCCTGAGGAGCCATTCTGCCTGCAACCTCGGACATCGGAAGAAGAAGAGGAAGAGAACCGTCTTTTTTCTGTACAGTTTCATAGGCAATTGCAATTGCCTTGGCCTTCAATACCGCCTCAGTCAGCTTGAGATCTGCAGCAAAATGAAAATAGGTAAAAATCACCTGCCCTTCCCGCAATAATGAGTATTCAGGAGCAACAGGTTCCTTCACTTTAAGAATCATTTCAGCACCATTAAAAACCTCCCTTGCAGTCCGCAGAATTTCCGCCCCTGAAGCCGTATAATCCTCATTTTTAAATCCTGAACCTAAGCCTGCATTTGCTTCAATCAGAACAGTATGTCCATTCTGTCTCAAAACCTCTGCTCCGCCCGGCGTAAGAGCAACCCTGCTTTCATTCTGTTTAATTTCACGAGGCACACCGATGATCATTATCCGCTCCCTTCTTCCAGTCGTTATCAGTATCCAGATTGAATGCGCCTTGCTTTTTGTCCAATATATTATAATATTTAAACTTTTTATTCTGTTTTATTAGATTTATTCTGTTTTATTGGATTTTATTCTTGCAAAAATAGATATCCTGTTCACTGTGATTACTGGATATGATGATGCGGAACTTTCTGCCTGGGCATCAGTACAGAAAAAACTTCGGCAGAGAACCGGCAGAAGAATTTCCAAGGAGTCAGTAAATGAGCTCAAAGACATACAGAGAAATACCGTATAATTATACTTCCGCCGATGACAGAAAAATTATCGAAATTCTTTTCTCTTCAGAAATGTGGGCTGTTCTGGAAAAGCTGCGAAAGGAAAGAAAGACAGGCAGGACCGCCCGTCTTCTGCTGAGAATCATCGGAGAGCTTTTTATTTACTTTCGGAATCCTTATCTGCGGCATCATCTGACTGATTCCTTAAAGATGAAACGTAATTTTTTTACGGAAATAAATCATGATTTTGAAATCATTAAAATGCAGTCGGAAGAAAATCAGGATGTGCATTCAATAGTAAAGGAAGTCGAAAAAAAGATTAATGAGCTCCGCGCAGACATAAAAGAAACTGTTCACAGACAGGAAACCGTCAGAAAGGAATTCAGTCCGATCTGCGGAAAAGAGAACATCTTCTTCGATCCATTCACAGTCATCAGTCATTCGACTGATGCCACTGACTGGAGACTGCATCTTCCTTTTGCAGTTTTAAGACCTTCCTCAGCAGGAGAAATTCCGCAGCTTCTGAAGACTGCAGAGAAAACAGGATTTAAGGTGATTGTATGCGGCGGACTGACTGGACTGACAGGCGGAGCAGTTCCTCTTGTCAGAAACTGCATTGTAATCAATATGGAAAAGCTGAACAGGATATATCCTGTGACAGAAAAGGAACTGACCGTAAACGGAAACAGTCTGAGCTGCAAGGCAGTCAAGGTTGAGGCGGGCGTCATCACTGAAGATGCGATCAAAGCAATGTCAGCTCAAGGGTATGTATTTGCCACTGACCCGACAAGCTCCTGGGCATCGACAATCGGAGGCAATATAGCTGAAAATGCCGGCGGGAAATATGCTGTCAAATGGGGAACTGCAATTGACAATATTCTCTCTTTCGAATTTGCATCTCCGCAGGGTGAGCTTCTGCTTGTAGAAAGAGTGAATCATCAGAACAGAAAAATTCTTCATAATGATATTGTATCTTTTTCCGTAACGAATAAGGACACCGGCGATTTCCGGGAAATTCATCTGAGAGGCTATGAAATCAGAAAACCCGGATTATGGAAGGATATTACCAACAAGGTACTGGGAGGAATTCCAGGACTTCAGAAAGAGGGAACAGACGGAATCATACTGAGTGCAGACTTCATTCTTTATCCAAAATTCAGTTTTGAAAGGACATTCTGTCTGGAATTTTTTGGAGAAAATTTCGATGAAGCAGGACAAGTGATTAATGAAATTTCGGAATCATTTCCTCTGGAAGGAAAAGCAGCACTGACTGCACTGGAACATTTTGACAGGGAATATGTAAAAGCGGTCAGCTACAGAGTAAAATCAGGAATAAACAGAACACCTAAAGCCGTCCTTCTTATCGACATGGCTTCATTTGACGAAAACGAAATTATTCTAGGCGAAAAAAAGCTTAAGGATACGGTAAAAAAATGTACAAATACTGAAATTCATACAGCAAAAAACAGCACTGAAGCTGCTCTTTTCTGGAATGACAGAAAACATCTGGGAGCAATAGCAAAAAGGACCAATGCATTTAAACTGAATGAGGACATTGTCCTTCCTCTGAAATCTCTTTCTCTTTTTTCGGACTGGACAGATGAAATCAATGTTCGCGAAGAAAAATACATTCAGCTGAAAGCATTGAACCAGCTTGAAGAGTATTTAAAAAATCCCGAAAATGAAACCGATTTTTATGATAAACTGAATCTTCTAATTGAGCTCACAGACAGTACAGAAAAAAAAATTATCTCGGCAGACAAATATCAAATTCTGAACAGAGTCTTTTTTACTGAATTTCAGAATGAAATGAAAACCGTTCTGAGAGGATATGATGCTCTGACAGAAAGGATAAGCTCTCTCTGCACCGGAATTCTGAATACTGTTCTGATCATTGCAAATCATATGCATGCAGGCGACGGGAACGTACATGTCAATATTCCGGTTCTTTCCAACGATCTGGATATGATGAGACGCGCTGAACATCTGGTAGATGAGGTTATGGCAAAAACACTGGAACTTGGAGGTGCTGTAAGCGGGGAACACGGGATAGGAATTACAAAGATAAAGTATCTGGATGATTCTGCAGTCTTGAAAATGAAAAACTATCTGCAGAAAGCTGATCCTTCGGGACTGATGAACCCGGAAAAACTTGTCAGCAAATCAGTAATAAACAAAGTGTTTACCCCATCCTTCAACCTTCTTGAACTTGAGGCCAGGATTCTCAAATACGGGAATCTGGAAACTCTTGCTGGAAAAATAGCCCACTGTGTCCGATGCGGAAAATGCAAGACGGACTGCTGCGTTTTTCATCCTGCGCAGAATATGTTTTTTCACCCTAGAAATAAAAATCTGGCGATCGGCTCACTGATTGAAGCTGTTCTGTTTGAAGTGCAGAGATACAGAAACGTTTCATTTGAACTTCTTGGCCGTCTGGAAGAGATCGCAGACAACTGTACTGTATGCCATAAATGCAAAATTCCGTGTCCTGTAAAAATAGATACTGGGGAAATAACTGTATTGGAAAGAAACCTGCTTGTGCAGAGAGGAATCAAGAAAACTCCTTCCATTGCAAATCTGACTCTGAAATATCTTTCATCTACCTCTCCTGTCTATAACAGACTGATTCATACAGCCGTTCTCGGATTCGGGGTAAGGCTTCAGAATGTTTCAAGCCGGGCAGTTTCGCCTCTTCAGTCCTTTAGAAAGATATCCAATAATTATACGATGATGATACTGCAGGTCCCTTCAGTAAAATCTTCATTTAAAGTTCTCTATGATTTTCTGCCCAGATGCGAATTGAATCAGATACTGATGTTTGAAGGAGACAGTCATCCTGAATTCACTTATTTTTATTTTCCCGGATGCGGTTCAGAAAGACTGTTCTCGGAAATCTCGCTGGCAGGTCTTTATCTTCTCCTGAAATCAAAGGCCAGAGTAATACTTCCTCCCCCTTTCCTATGCTGCGGTTTTCCGTTCGGTGTAAACGGCAGACAGGAGGAACTGTCTAAAATCGTATTGAGAAATATGATTATTTTCAGCCAGATCAAAGATATGTTCAAATATATAAAGTTCGATGCTGTATGCGTCACCTGCGGAACATGCAGAGAGTCTCTTGAACGCACAGGCACAGCTGATATCTTTGAAACTAAAATTACCGATGTATTGAACGTCATTCCGTTGAATTTAAAAACAGAGGATAAAGTATTGTACCATAAGCCCTGCCACGATTCCCTCGACAGCAGAGGAGTTGAAATTATCGGGGAAAAACTGGGATGCCATGCACATTATGTCCCCCACTGCTGCTCGG
>DAORDI010000026.1:0-33132 GCA_035345895.1 Leptospiraceae bacterium | reverse complement strand
GAGCAACCTGGCAGACCAACGCTTCGCTTTTTGCCCGCCTGATGGCTTCACAAAACGTTGTCGGGGCGGGCTGGAAGCGGGATGAGGTAAGCGAGGTAAGAAAATACAATATAATGAAATTTTACAACAAAAGGACTTGACTGAAGAAAATGAAAAAAGGATATAGGATAATGCAAATAGGCTGTGTTTTCTGCATCGCAGCCTCAGCCTATGCGACACCTGTATCCCTGGAAGAGGCAGTAGTCATCGGTTCCGGAAACCATGCACTTGCGAAAATCCAGGAAAGCAAAAGAGAGGTCATTAGACTCCTTCTCCGGGAAAAATGGAGGGAGTATAAACGTGTTGAGATAGAAAAATCTGCAAGCAAACTGTGCGTATGAGTCAGACTGCGCTTCCAGTTTCCAAATCCGAAAAACTCCTCGAAATATTTTCACTGCTTTCTCCCGAAAAGCAGGATCAGGTTCTGGACTTCATCGAATTTCTGCATAAAAAATATGACCCAGCTCCAGGCGACTTCGGGCTGCATCCTGATCTGCAGAAAGAACTTCTGGAAAGACTTCGCGAGTATGAAGAAAACCCTGAAGATGTTTTCACCGGTGAAGAAGTGAAAGCGGAATGGGAGGAGATGCTAGGCAGGAAAATAGTAACGACTCAGTAAAAAAATACATTGTAGGAAAATTTATAGAGAAAAGCTTAAAAAGCGGGGTCTGCGAGCCCCTCGCCAAGTTCAGGAAACGGGCTGCCAAGCTCAGGACAGTATCGAAGAGAAATAATCTCCTGCAGTCCAATAGAATGCTGCTCATCCACCCGCTAAGCACCGCACTTTTTCACCCTTCGCATTTAATTTCCCTTATAATGAAAATCCGAACACAAAAAATGAGTCCTTGACAATTTTTGAGACATACCAGAATATGAGTTCGGTAGCGGGAAAATTTGAGAGAGCGGGGTCTTAGCGGCTAACAAGCTAGCGGGGGTTGCTAAACCCCTAAATCATCCCGATAGGGACATCCCTTTTTCTTGCTTTTTTAAAAGCAAGCAGTGAATTCGATTTTAGATCGAATTCACGTTATCTATATATGGAAAACATGAACACACTGGAAGTGTACACAATTCTGAAAAAGGCAAAGTTTACGCAGCTGCAGTCTCAGGAACTGGCAAATCTTTTTGGAAAGTATTACGAGACAGAACCTGCCAGCAGGCGCGATCTGAATGAAACAGAAGTCGGTCTGAAAAGGGAACTGAAAAATGTGGAGTCAGATCTGAAACAGGAAATCAGAGATGTTCACTCAGAAATGAAATTGGAACTGAAAAACACAGAACTTCGTCTTCAGAAAGAAATCGAAGGCATTCGGATGGAAACTCAGAACATCCGTCTGGAAATACAGACAGTCAAGGTCGATCTGGTCAAATGGATGATCGGAATTGTATTCGGAGCGGCCGGTCTTCTGGGTGCCTTTCTGAAATACGTGAAATAATCTCCTGTCCAATTTCACTCGACCTAGGCAGGTGATCTCCAAAACCTGTCCTTATGATCCCGAAGACTGCAAATATTGGAATCTTTGCCCATATAGATGCAGGCAAGACCACATTCACTGAAAGAATTCTCTATGAAACAGGCGAGATCCCCAGTCCGGGAAGCGTGGAAGACGGAACCACTGAGTCGGACACTCTCAAAGAGGAGATAGAACGCGGAATCTCCATCACATCTTCAACTGTCCTTGTCCGGTACAAGCATAAAAAAGAAATACATTACATATATATTATAGATACACCGGGGCATCTGGATTTTTCGCCTCAGGTGGATTCCGCACTCCTTGCGGTGGAATTTGCAGTGATTCTTGTGGATATGACTGCGGGCATCCGTTCTCAGACTGAGGCTGTCATCGAAAAGATCAAGGCGCGCAATATCCCGTATCTCATTTTCCTGAACAAGTCCGACAGAAGCATGGAGTATGAAAAGGTGCTTTCGGATGTAGGAAGTCTTCTCGGAAGGCCGGCTGTGCCTATGTTTTACAGGGCGGATGACGGGACAGTCCGATACTCTTTTCTGGAAAAGGAAGTCAACGAGGATATTGAGCTCAGTCTGATCGAATGGGATGAGAAACTGACCGCAAAATATTTTTCACTCAAGGACAAAAAGAAAATCATTCTTCAGGGGATGTCTTCCGGTTTCCGTCAAAATGCATTTGTTCCTGCATTCATCGGAAGTGCACTGAACGGACACGGGGTCAGAGAGTTTCTCGACTTTCTCTGCATTGTATCAAAGGATGCAGATCATCCTGATACAGGCGAATTCATTGCATTCAAGCGTCAGAACAATTCCCATCTGGGACAGATTGTCTATTTCAAATCAGGCTCCAGGCTCAAGCCGAAGCAGACCGTGTACAGGAATTCTGAACCGTATACTGTTCAGGAAATTCTGCAGATTGTTCCGGGAGGATTTCAGTCCGTACAGGAAGTTTTTCCGGGAAGTATCTTTGTTCTGCAGGACAGTTCTTTTTTTGTCGGTGAAAAACTTTTTTCGGAGCATCTGGAATCTTCCGAGACGGAAGAGACTCTGATCCAGAAAGACTTTTCCATTCTTCTGGAACCGGATTCAGATACTTCAAGAGAAAATCTGGAGAAGGGAATCAGAAAGCTTGTCTGGGAGGATCAGGGACTTTCCTGCCGTGTAAAAGAAGACACAGGTCAGCTGGAGCTCTTCGGGATAGGAGAGCTTCATCTGGAAATTGCAGTCAGCCGGCTGAAAGAAATTGTACAAGAAAACTTTTCGATTAAAAGTATAAATGTTGCCAAGTACGGGCTATATAAAAACATGGTAAAAAAACTGTGCTTCGAGCACTCGACTTTCGATGGAAAGTGGAAGAGTGGTAAAGTCCACGGCTTCTTAGAGGCTCGAACAGATTTGCAGAGTTATGTAGAGTTTGACATTCCTCTGGAAGGAATACTTAAAGATTCCATTACTTCAGCATTCAGTGAATTCACTTCACACGGATGGGAAGGTCTCCCGGTTTTGGGAATGAATCTGAGAGTTGTTGGATATGAAGCCCCCGAGCTTATCGAGGAGCACACACCCAGCCTGATCAAGATCGCTGTCATCAGCGGACTCAAGTCAGTTCTTCCCGGAACAGTCATCTGCATAGGTCCACTCAGTTTTTTTGAAATTCAGGTCCCGCAGAATTATACGGGCAATGTAATTTCTCTCCTGAACAAAAGGCACGCAAAAGTTACGAGCCTTGAGGTGGCGGACGATTTAAAGTCTGTCCTGAAAGGAGAAGCTTCTGCTGAGCAATTGCTGGGCTTCACTGCAGCCTTGCGAAATATGACGCAGGGGAAGGGTTTTGTTACTCTGAATACTTTTTTTAAGTATGATAAATTCAGCAGAATTGCTGAAACAACGGATTGATGATTAACGAGGAGTTAAACGACAATGGCTAAAGAAAAATTTGATCGAAGCAAACCGCATTTGAACGTCGGTACGATTGGACACGTTGACCATGGTAAGACTACTTTAACAGCTGCGATTACTTCCACACTCGCAAAGAAGATTGGTGGTAAAAACAAGTCTGTAAAGTATGATGAAATTGACAACGCTCCCGAGGAAAAAGCTCGTGGGATAACTATTGCTACATCTCACCAGGAATATGAGACTGCAGCGCGTCACTATGCTCACGTTGATTGTCCAGGTCACGCTGACTATGTCAAGAACATGATCACAGGTGCTGCTCAGATGGATGCGGCTATTCTTGTGGTTTCTGCAACTGACGGTGCTATGCCTCAGACAAAAGAACACATCCTGCTCGCAAGACAGGTAGGCGTTCCTTACATCATCGTTTTCCTGAACAAAGCAGATATGCTTGCAGATGATGAAAGAGACGATATGATTGCAATGGTCGAAGAAGAGATTCGTGACCTCCTGAAAAAATACAACTTCCCTAAAGAAGGTCAGGGCGAGATCCCAATAGTACACGGATCTGCACTGAAAGGCCTCGAAGGTGAAGATACTGAACTCGGAATGAAAGCAATCATGAAACTCATGGATGCTCTGGATTCTTATGTTCCAGTTCCAAAACGTGTAACTGACAAACCTTTCATTATGCCGGTAGAAGACGTATTCTCTATTACTGGTCGTGGAACTGTTGCTACCGGAAGAGTGGAAGCAGGTATCCTGAAAGTGAACGAAGAAGTGGAAATCGTAGGTATCAGACCGACTGCTAAAACTACAGTGACTGGTATTGAAATGTTCCGTAAACTTCTCGATCAGGCAGAAGCTGGTGACAACATCGGTGCACTCCTGAGAGGTACTAAGAAAGAAGACATCGAAAGAGGTCAGGTTCTTTCTAAACCAGGTTCCATCACTCCTCACAAAAAGTTTACTGCTGAGGTTTACGTTCTTACAAAAGATGAAGGCGGTCGTCACAAGCCATTCTTCAATAACTATCGTCCACAGTTCTACTTCAGAACTACAGACGTGACAGGTGTATGTTCTCTGCCGCAAGGAAGAGAAATGGTTATGCCTGGTGACAACGTGTCAATGACAATTGAGCTTATCAGCCCGATTGCTATGGATAAGGGATTAAACTTTGCTATCCGTGAAGGTGGAAGAACCATTGGATCCGGAGTAGTAGCAGAGATCATTGAGTAGTTGAGATGGCTGGCCAAAGAATAAGAGTAAAACTTAGAGCATTCGATTATAAGCTGATTGATCAATCAACTTATGAGATTGTAGTGACTGCAAAAAGGACCGGAGCGAAAGTTTCCGGTCCCGTCCCGCTGCCTACAAAAGTGGAGCGTTATACAGTTCTTCGTTCACCTCACGTGAACAAAAAGTCCCGTGAGCAGTATGAAATGAAAACACACAAACGCCTGATTGATATTTTGGATACAAACGAAGACACAGTAGAAGCTTTAATGAAACTGCAACTGCCTGCCGGGGTATCAGTGGACATTAAATCGTAAGGGTTTATAAAATGACGAAAGGATTAATTGGAAGAAAAATAGGTATGTCTCATGTTTATGCAGAAAACGGAGACGTTGTACCTGTCACTGTATTGGAAGTCGGTCCCTGCAGTGTTTCCCAAATTAAGACTCCTGAAAAAGACGGATACTATTCCGTGCAGCTGGCTTATGGAGATGTGAAAGAACACAGGATCAGCAATCCTGAAAAGAAGCATCTTGCTAAGAATGGAATTTCTCCTAAAAGACATCTTAAAGAATTTAAGCTGGATGGAGAAGCACCTGCACTGGGTACAACTGTTACAATTTTGGACGTATTCAAAGAGCTTGATACTGTAAAAGTGACAAGCAAGTCCAAAGGGAAAGGTTTTCAGGGAGTGACAAAAAGGCACGGACACCACGGTGGACCTGCTGCGCACGGTTCCAGATTTCACAGACATCCGGGATCATCTGGAGCAGGAACAACTCCTGCCAGAATTTTTAAAGGTATGAAGTATCCGGGAAGAGCCGGAGGTCTTCAGACGACAGTAAGGAATCTGAAGATTGTCAAGATTCTTAAGGACGAGAACCTTCTCTTAGTTTCTGGGAGTATTCCTGGGAATAACAAGTCCTTAGTGACAATTGAGAAAATTTAAGGTAATATTGAAGGTAACGTGAGATGAAAGCCCGCAAGTTTTCCAAAGATGGAAAGTTTCTAAGTGAAGTGGATCTTCCTGCTTCGCTGTTTGCGCCCAAGAATGTGAGTCAGGGGGCAATATATGATGCTATCAAGGCTGAAAACGCCAATTTAAGACAAGGGACTCATTCAACTAAGGACAGAGGTGAAGTTCGAGGCGGAGGAAAAAAACCTTGGTCTCAGAAGGGAACTGGTCGGGCAAGACAGGGATCTTCAAGAGCACCTCATTGGGTAGGTGGTGGTATAATTCACGGGCCAAAGCCTAGAGATTATTCCATTCGTCTTTCCAGAAATGTGAAGAGAAAAGCTGTTGTCTCCATTTTGAACAAAAAAGCCGAAGAAGCTAGAATTAATATCCTGGAAGATCTTTCACTGAATACATACAGCACAAAAACTGTTGCGAATGTGTTCAAGAATATGGGTCTGGATAAGACAGGAAATATAGGTCTGGTAGTCGCTGGGGAAAGCAAGGAAGTCAAGTCTTCCGTGAGAAACATTCCTACAGTAAAATACATCAATTCAAAGAGAGTTGTGTGCCGCGAACTTCTGTATAACAACAGTATCGTAATTACAGAAAGTGCACTCAATGAACTGGTAGAGCAGTATAAGGGAGTGGTTGAGCAATGAATCTGGACCATGTAATTATTTCTCCATTGATGACAGAAAAATCTCAGTCACTCAAAGAGATTGGGCAGTCAATTGGAAAAAGAACTGTAAAATATGTTCTGAAAGTGCATCCGAATGCAAACAAAGTTTTGGTAAAAGATGCATTAAAAAAGATATACAATGTAGTTCCTGATTCAGTGAATATTCTGGTTCAGAAGGGAAAGCTGAAGAAATTCAGACAGTTTCCTTCTCAGAAGCCTCATTGGAAAAAGGCAATTGTAACATTCAACAACGGGGCAAACATTGAATTTGCCAAGGGGGCTTAAATATGGGAATCCGCAAGTTTAAACCGACAACGTCTTCACTGAGATACAAGTCAGTTCTGGATTTTGCCGAAATCACTGCTGAAGAACCTTATAAACCTCTTACGAAAGTACTGAATTATAAGGCAGCTCGTGCAACATCAGGCCGCATTACAGTTCGTCAGAAAGGCGGACGGGTAAAAAGAAAATACAGAGTCATCGATTTCAAAAGAACAAAGAAAGACATTCCTGCTCTTGTGAAAACGATTGAGTACGATCCGAACCGTTCAGCGTTTATCGCTCTGATCTGTTACAAAGACGGTGAGTATTCTTATATTCTTGCTCCTGAAGGTCTGAAAGTAGGTGATACTGTCATCTCCAGCGACAGTGCTGAAATCAAGCCAGGCAATACACTTTCATTAGATAAGATCCCGCCTGGAACGAACATCCACAATGTCGAGCTTCATATCGGCAAGGGTGCTCAGATGGCAAGAACTGCAGGCGGTTTTGCAGTGGTTGCAGCGAAAGACGGAGATTTTGTGACACTGAAACTTCCTTCTTCAGAAGTCAGAAAAGTAAGAAAAGAGTGCATTGCTACTGTCGGAATCATCAGCAATAAGGATCATAACCTTGTTTCTTTAGGAAAAGCAGGCCGTTCCAGATGGCTTGGAAGACGTCCTAAGGTCAGAGGGGTCGTGATGAACCCGGTCGATCACCCGCACGGTGGGGGAGAGGGAAAAACTTCTGGAGGCCGTCACCCAGTCAGCCCATGGGGTCAGCCTACTAAGGGTTATAAGACCAGAAGAAAAGCGAGACCAAGTGACCGCTTTATCGTTTCGGGCAGAAAACGTAACAGGAATAGAGGCAATTAATCTATGGCAAGAAGTTTAAAAAAAGGCCCATTCATAGACGACCATCTGATGAAAAAAGTGACCAAGATGAACTCTGAGGGAAATCTCAAGCCGTTCAAAACTTGGTCTAGAAGAAGCACTATATTTCCAGATATGGTCGGACACACAGTAATGATCCACACAGGAAACAAATTCAATCCTGTGTATATCAGAGATACAATGGTTGGTCATAAGCTTGGTGAGTTTGCCCCTACAAGGACATACAGAGGCCATGCGAATCAGGACAAGAAGGTGAAGAAATAATGGAAGCTAAAGCAGTTGCAAGATACGTCAGAGTTTCTGCAAGAAAAGCAAGGCTTGTTGCCAATGAAATCAGAGGCTACGATTACCTCGAAGCCAAAGATATTCTGAAATTCACAAACAAAGCTGTTGCAAAGATCATTCTGAAGGTTTTAGATTCTGCTGCAGCGAATGCAGTTGTAGCAGACAGTTCAGTAGATGAAACTCAGCTTTATGTAAGCAAGATTTATGTGGATGAAGGACCGATGCTCAAGCGTTTTCGCGCAAGAGCAAGAGGCCGTGCCGCAAGAATCAGAAAAAGGCAAAGCCACATCACCATAGTGCTGTCAGATTAATAGGGAAAGAGAATGGGACAAAAAGTTAATCCAATCGGTTTAAGACTGGGAATCACAAGAACTTGGGATTCCATCTGGTTTGCAAAAGAAGATTACAAAAAGAATCTTCATGAAGACCTGAAGATTCGTGAATTTCTTGAAAAGAGATTCAAGAACAGTGCACTTGTCAGAGTGATCATTGAAAGATTTCCTGAAAAGATCAATGTAAATCTTCATACTGCAAAGCCTGGAGTCGTGATCGGGCAGAAAGGTCAGAATATTGAAAGCGTGAAAACGCAGATCAAAAGTTTTTCTGACAAGCCGATCAATTTGAATATTGTAGAAGTTAAAAAGCCTGAAGTTGTTGCGCAAGCGATTGCTGAAACAATTGCCACTCAGATGGAACAGCGTATGCCGTTCAGAAGAGTAATGAAGGCTGAACTTAGAAGAGCAATGAGAGGCGGAGTAGAGGGAATCAAAATTTCGATTTCCGGTCGTTTGAATGGTGCTGATATGGCCAGAATTGAAAGTTACAAAGACGGTCGTGTTCCTCTTCATACTCTTCGTGCTAAACTGGACTTTGGTTTTAAAGAAGCCAAAACCACTTACGGACAGATTGGGATTAAAGTTTGGACTTATTCAGGAGATCATATCCAGAATAAATCCGAAGAAACAGAAGACAAATACGCAGTTAAGCGTAGAACGGATTGATTAGGTACAAGTATGCTATCTCCAAAAAGAGTTAAATTCAGAAAACGTCAGATCGGTCATCTTCAAGGTAAAGATGAAAGCGGCAACAAAGTATCCTTCGGTGAATTTGGCCTGATGGCTGTTACCTCAGGAAGACTGACTGCAAGACAGATCGAAGCAGCAAGGATTTCGATCAACAGAAGAATTAAAAGGGGCGGGAAGATTTGGATTCGTATATTTCCGCATATTCCTGTAACCAAAAAACCTGCGGAAACTCGTATGGGTAAGGGAAAAGGAAATCCTGAATTCTGGGTTGCTGAAATCCGTCCAGGAAGAGTTTTGTTTGAAATGGCAGGGATTGAAGAAGAAGCAGCAAGAAAGGCACTTGAAATGGCGTCCTTCAAACTCCCAATCAAAACATTATTTGTGAAGAGGACTCTTGTATGAAAGTAAAACTGCATGAACTAAAAGACGCTGAAATTGCAACACAGTTGAAAGATGCATCCAAGGAACTGCGTGAGCAGAGATTCCAGTTCGCAGTGACAAGATCTCTGGAGAATCCAAAGAAAATTCGTAATCTGAAAAAGAAGATTGCTAGACTTCAGACAATTCAAAGAGAGCGCGAGATTGCAGCTTCCAAGACAGCAGCGAAAGCGGCGCCTGCTGTAAAAGGAAAGAAAGGGTAATACTGTATGGAAAATACCGAAAAAACACGCAAAAGAGTACAGGGCAAAGTAGTCAGTGCGAAAATGAAAAAGACTGTTGTCATCGAGTTCGAAACTCGTCATACACATTCAAAATTCAAGAAGATCACTAAAAAGACTACTCGTCTGAAAGTCCATGATGAAAACAGCCAGTGCAAAGAAGGCGATATTATCATAGCGGAAGAGACTCGTCCTTTATCCAGAGAAAAACGTCATCGTCTTTTCAAAATTGTAATGGAGGCTAAGTAATATGATTCAGCAGGAAACAGTCCTTCAAGTGGCAGATAATTCCGGAGCAAAAAGAGTAATGTGCATCAAGGTACTCGGCGGCTCCAAAAAACGTTACGCAACTATCGGTGATGAGATCATCGTTGCAGTAAAAGATGCTCAGCCTGCATACGGACTCCGTGATGGAATCGGTAAGAAGGTTCATGCAAAAGCAGTTCAGAGAGCAGTTGTGGTCAGAACTAAAAAAGAAATCAGAAGAGCAGATGGAACATATATCCGCTTCGATGACAATGCGGTTGCACTGATTGACGACAAAGGAAGTCCAAAAGGGACTCGTATCTTTGGGCCAGTTGCCAGAGAGCTGAGAGACAAGAAATATATGAAGATTGTATCTCTTGCACCGGAGGTGTTATAATGGCGAAGAAACTTCCTTACAGAGGATCTGAACCTACTAAGTTCAAGAAGATCAAACTGAAAAAAGATGATGAAGTCATCATCATTTCAGGTAAAAAAGAAGATAAGGGAAAAGTAGGAAAGATTCTGTCCATCGACAAGAAAAAAGACAGAGTTTTTGTGAGCGGCATCAATAAACGCAAAAAGTTTGTAAGACCGACCCAGGAAAACCCGCAAGGCGGAGTTGTGGAAATTGAGCAGTCAATTCATATTTCCAATGTAATGCTCTATGACACAAAAGTTAAGAAAGGTGTAAGAGTAGGTTTCCAGGGCGAAGGCAAAAAGAAAGAGCGTGTTTCCCGGGGGAAAAAATAATTTATGAGCACCGTACCTAGACTTAAAACAAAGTATTTAAAAGAAATTAAGCCTTCACTGGTGGAAAAATACAAGTACTCTTCTACAATGGAAGCACCAAAGTTGGAGAAAATTGTAATCAACGTAGGGATGGGAGACGGGCATACAAACCCTAAGGCTCTCGAATCTGCGCTGGAAACTCTCGGACTGATTACCGGTCAGAGGGCAGTGAAGACTAAAGCGAAGAAGTCAATCGCCGGGTTCAAGTTAAGAGAAAATATGAATATCGGATGTATGGTTACTCTTCGCGGGAACAAAATGTTTGAATTCCTGGACCGTTTTATAAACGTGGCTTTACCGAGGGTTCGGGACTTTAAAGGTGTAAATCCTAAGGGATTTGACGGCAGAGGGAATTATAATATGGGCATTAAAGAACAGATTATCTTTCCTGAGATTCAGTTCGACAAGGTTCACAGTATTCATGGTATGAACATTGCGTTTATCACTTCATCTAAAACAAATGATGAAGCTTTTGATTTGCTGAAAGGCTTTGGAATGCCTTACAAGAAGTAGGAGAATAGAATGGCTAAGAAATCGATGATCGCCCGTCATGCCAAAAAGAAGAAATTCAAGGTGCAGGAATACAACAGATGCGGAGTTTGTGGACGTCCAAGAGCTTATCTGAGAAGATTTGGTATGTGCCGTCTCTGTTTCCGCGAATATGCCGGCAACGGGCAAATCCCTGGCGTCAGAAAGGCATCTTGGTAAGAGAGGAATAGTATGTTAACAGATCCAATTTCAGATATGCTGACTAGAATCAGAAACGCAGGAAGAGCAAAACATAATTCCTGCAAAGTTTCCGGAAGCAGAATTAAAAAATCCATCTTGGACATCCTGAAAGATGAAGGTTTTATAAAAGAATATCAGGAAGTAAAAGAGAACAATATTTCTAATCTGGAAGTTTTCCTGAAGTATGATATGAAAAAGAAGCCTGTCATTTCGCAAATTGACAGAAATTCCCGTCCAGGAAGAAGAATTTATATTAAAGCCGAAGATGTCAAACCGGTCAGAAGCAATATGGGAATTTCCATTCTCTCTACTTCCAAAGGTGTAATGACAAACAAGAAGGCGAAGACGCTGAAAATCGGAGGAGAAGTAATCTGCACTGTATTCTAAGCAGATGAAATCGTGAAATATGTCCAGAGTAGGAAAAGAACCAGTTAAACTTCCGCCTAAAGTGGAAGTAAAACAAGTGGGCGGCTCTATTGAAGTGAAGGGTCCGCTAGGAACTCTTCAGACTCCTATCTATGATGGGATTCAAATGGAGCAGGACAATGGTGTTGTTAAATTTAAGAGAAACAGCGAAGAACAGAACATCGTAGCACTGCATGGTTTGGTAAGAGCTCTCTTTAACAATTCTGTAAAAGGTGTAACTCAGGGTTGGAGCAAAAACCTTGAAATTTTTGGAGTCGGTTACAGAGCTCAGAAGAAAGGAACTAACTTAGTAATGAGTTTAGGATTTTCTCATGAAGTTGTATTTCCGGAACCTCCTGGAATTAAAATTGAAGTGGCAGATCAGCTGAAGATCAAGATTACAGGGATTGACAGACAGTTAGTCGGTCAGACAGCTGCGAACCTTAGAGGATTAAAGCAGCCGGAGCCTTACAAAGGTAAGGGAATCAAATACAGTGACGAAGTGATTCGTCGTAAAGCCGGTAAGACAGGGAAGAAATAAGTTATGATTTCAAGAAAAGGAATTCAGGAATCCAGCGCAAGAAGAACTGAGAGAATACGTTATAAACTCAAGAAAAACGGGGATCGTCCTCGTCTGGTTTTGAACAAGACTAACAGATATCTGATTGCTCAGATTGTAGATGATACAAACGGAACTACATTGGCATATGCAATGTCATCAGAGAAAGATTTTCCTGTGCAGGGTTATTCCAGAAAGAATAAAAAGTCTGCAGCTGAGCTTGGAAAGATCCTTGCACAAAGAGCAAAAGGAAAAGGTGTAACAAAGGTTATGTTTGACAGATCTGGAAAGATCTATCATGGAAATTTGGCAGCCTTTGCAGATTCAGCTAGAGAAGGAGGCTTGGAATTCTAATGGCACATATGGAAGAAGAAGCAAAAGAATTTTCCGAGAAGGTGGTCAAGATTGACCGCGTTGCAAAAGTGGTAAAAGGTGGACGTCGTTTCTCCTTTAATGCACTGACTGTTGTAGGGGATACTAAAAACAGAATCGGAATCGGTTTTGGAAAAGCAAATGAGGTCCCTGATGCAATTCGCAAGTCGATTGAGTCTGCAAAGAAAAACCTTGTCAAGATCAATGTAATTGGTCATACTATTCCTCATGAAGTTGTAGGAAAGTTCAAGTCTGCAAGGGTTCTTCTGAAGCCTGCTGCTCCTGGAACTGGAATTATCGCAGGGGACTCTGTCCGTTCGGTAGTGGAAAAAGCAGGGGTTCAGGACGTTCTTTCCAAATCATACGGATCAGGAAATCCAATGAACATCGTGAAGGCTACTTACGAAGCACTGAAACAGCTGGAAACTCCGCTTATGGTTGCTAAAAAACGCGGTGTTACACTGAAGAAACTTTTCGGTCAGGAATTCTGAGAGAGGAATATTCAATATGGAAAAAGTTAAAATAACTCAAGTTAGAAGCTGTATAGGTGTCATTCCTAACCATGTAAAGGTGGTAAATGCTCTTGGACTCGGAAGAATCGGAAAGACAAGAGTACATGAATTGACTCCTCCGATAAAAGGTATGCTCAGAAAAGTGGGATACCTTGTAAAACAGGAGAAAGCATAAAATGGCGAATACTGATTTTGCAAAAAGATCTGAGATTTACAAAGGAAAAAGAACAAAGAAGGCTTCTAAAAAAGCAAATACTTCCAATTCCGTTCCTGTCCCTAAGAATTCCAGAAAAGATAAAAAAAGAGTAGGACAAGGACCTGGTTCCGGGATGGGAAAAACATCCACTAGAGGACAGAAAGGTCAGAGAGCAAGAGCTTCCAGTATGAGACCTGGATTTGAGGGCGGACAGATGAGACTTTCTCTTCGTATGCCTAAAAGAGGCTTTACGAATATTTTCAAGACTGTTTTTCAGCCTGTAAATCTTTCCGTTCTCGCAAAACTGAACCTGTCCGGCGAAGTGACTCCAGCACTGCTTGAAGAAAAGGGACTGATTAAATCTGCAGAAGGAAAAGTAAAATTCCTCGGATCAGGTGAGCTGAAGTCTGCTCTGAAACTTGTCGGAGATGCAATATCTTATTCTGCTAAAGAAAAGCTCGAAAAAGCCGGTGGAAGTTTTTCTGCAAGAACTGCAGAGAAGAAGACTAAAGAGTAAGAAAATTTATGCTTTCAGCCATTACGACAATATTTAAAATCACAGAACTTAGAAACAGAATTGTTTTTACGGTGACAATGCTCCTTCTGTTCCGTATGGGAACTCATGTTACAATTCCTGGTATCAACAGTCTGGTAGTTTCTCAAATTGCTGCAGATAATCCGGAAAGCGGCGGGTTTGTCGGTTTAGTCAACCTATTTGCAGGGGGAGCTCTTCTCAAATTCTCCATTTTCGCACTTGGGATTATGCCTTACATTTCCTCCTCGATCGTTATGCAGCTCGTAATGGTTCTCTTCCCTCAGCTTCAGAAGCTTCAGAAGGAAGGGGAAGAGGGAAGAAAGAAAATCAACCAGTATACTAAATATGGAACGATTGTGCTTTGTGCTATCCAAAGTTCTGCAGTGGTTCTTCTTGCAAGAAACTGGGCTAGTCAGGCCGGTCCTACAGGACTTAAATATTCCAATCTGATTGATCCAAGTATGCAGAGTGTCTTCCTCCCGTTGGGTATGCTTACAATCACTGCAGGTACAATGCTCCTGATGTGGATGGGTGAGCAGATCACCGAAAGAGGGATTGGAAACGGAACATCTCTGATCATCTTTGCAGGTATTGTCGGAAGAACTCCTGAAGCTGTTGCACAGCTCCTTACTTCAAAAGAAGCAGATCCTTTATCTGTGTTGATATTATTTGTACTGTTTATCCTTCTGATCTCCTTCACTGTCATACTCACACAGGGTGTCCGCAAGGTTCCTCTTCATTATGGAAAGCAGATGCAGGGCAGAAAGATGGTTCAGGCCAGAAGCCAGAGTCTTCCATTCAAAGTAAATGCATCGAACGTTATGCCGATCATTTTTGCATCGAGCTTAATTCTTTTCCCGCAGACAATATTTTCCACTCTTTCCCAGAACTTTACGACTTGGGCAGGCTGGGCAGTTGTTCTGGATTTCTTTAATCCATTCTCAGTGGTCTGGTACAGAGCCGGTTTCTATTATATGATCTATTCTGGACTGATTATATTCTTCGCATACTTTTATATCTCTATATTGTATAATCCTGGAGAATTGGCGGAGAATCTGAAGAAATACGGCGGGTTTATCCCGAATGTCCGTCCCGGGTCCCCTACTAAGGAATATATTGAGAAGATTCTGAACCGAATCACTCTCCCTGGAGCGGTGTTTCTTTCGGCTCTTGCACTCGCTCCTTATCTGATCATTAAACTTCTGAACATCGGAGTCAATACCGGCGGTGGAGCTCTTGTATATACCTTCGGGGGAACTTCTCTCCTGATTATGGTCGGTGTGGCAATGGACACTCTGAAGCAGATTGAAGCACAGCTGACAATGAGAAATTATGAAGGATTTATGAAAAAATCCAAGATCAAGGGGAGGTAAGAGTTTATGAAAAGATTAATATTTATGGGTCCTCCCGGTGCAGGGAAAGGTACACAGGCAAAAGTAATATCTGTTGAATTCAAAATTCCTCAGATATCTACTGGAGATATTTTGAGATCATCCATTCAGGCTGGAACTGAGATGGGTCTGAAAGCAAAGAAATATATGGATGCAGGTGATCTAGTTCCCGATGAAGTAGTGATTGGAATTATTCGTGACAGACTTAAGGAATCCGACTGTGTCAATGGATACATTCTCGATGGATTTCCTAGAACAACTGAGCAGGCTAAGGCATTGGACCAGCTGCTTCAGTCAATTGGAAGCAAGCTGGATGCAGTTGTAAATATTGCAGTTCCTGACAAAGAATTAGTTTCTAGACTCCTGGAAAGAGCAAAAATAGAAGGAAGAGCTGATGACAATGAGGAGACGATCAAAAATCGTCTTTCCAATTATAATCAAAAGACTTTTCCTCTTTTGGATTATTATCGCTCCACAGGTCTATTGAAAGAAATTGACGGAGTCGGCAAACCAGAGGAAATTACTGCTTTAATTAAGAAGGGCATTTAAAAACATGGCAAAAGAAGAAGCAATCACAGTAGACGGTACAGTAATGGAACCTCTGCCGAACGCTATGTTTCGAGTTGAACTCGAAAATGGACACAAGATTTTGGCTCATATTTCCGGTAAAATGAGAATGCATTATATTAGGATTTTGCCAGGTGATAAGGTGACGGTAGAACTGTCGCCTTATGACCTGACCAAAGGCAGAATAACTTACAGAAAGAAGTAGGATGATTATGAAAGTAAGAGCATCAGTTAAGAAAATTTGCAGCAGTTGCAAGGTGATTCGCAGAAACAACGTAATCCGTGTAATTTGCACAAACCCAAAACACAAGCAGAGGCAAAAGTAAATGGCAAGGTTCGCAGGAATTGACTTACCTAGAGAAAAGCGGATCGTAGTAGGTCTGACATATATATACGGCATTGGACGTTCTTCTTCTGAAAAGATTTTGAAAAAAGCCGGAGTAGACGAAAGCGTTCGAGTAAAAAGTCTGACAGAAGCTCAGGAAAATGCAATCCGTAAAGTCCTTGAAGAAGGATATGCATTGGAAGGAGATTTAAGATCAGAGACTCAGCTGAACATCAAGAGATTGATGGATATCGGCTGTTATCGCGGTCTTCGTCACAGAAAGGGGTTGCCTGTTCGCGGACAAAGAACAAGGACAAACGCCAGAACTCGCAAAGGTGTTAAGAAAACAGTTGCGAACAAGAAGAAAGTAACTAAGTAAACTAGGTGAATCATGGCTGAGAAAGAAAAAGACAAGAAGACCAAAAAGGTCAAGAAAAGAGAAAAGAAGAACATTCCGAGAGGAAAAGTTTATATTCAAGCTTCTTTCAACAACACAATTGTGACTGTAACTGATATGGCTGGAAACACAATCTCCTGGTCATCTTCAGGACTCATGGCATTCAAGGGTTCAAAAAAGTCCACTCCATATGCAGCTCAAGTTGCAGCGACAAATGCGGCTGAAAAAGCAATCGATATTGCAGGAATCAGAGAAGTGGATGTTCTAGTTTCCGGTCCTGGGATCGGAAGAGAATCTGCGATCAGATCACTTGCATCTAAGGGACTTTCGATCAAGATGATCAAAGATATTACTCCTCTGCCTCATAATGGATGCAGACCGAGAAAAAGAAGAAGAGTTTGATAGGGGAATTATAGGATGGCAAGATATACAGGTCCAGTTTGCAAACTTTGCAGAAGAGAAGGATTAAAACTTTATTTGAAAGGAAGTCGTTGTTTCAATAAGGAAAAATGCAGTTTTGAAGACAGAAAAAATCCTCCGGGTCTTCCGCCAAAGAAGAAAGGAAAAATTACTGATTACTCTCTTCAGCTCAGAGAAAAGCAAAAAGTCAAAAGAGTGTATGGGGTTCTTGAAAAACAGTTCCGTGACTATTTTGAAAAGGCCAACCATATGGAAGGCATCACAGGTGAACTTCTTCTTCAGCTTTTAGAAAGAAGACTGGATAATGTTGTGTTCAGACTTGGATTTGCGTCTTCAAGAGCTCAGTCCAGATCTATGATTGCTCATGGACACATTACTGTGAACGGTGCAAAAGTGGATATTCCATCATACCAAATCAAGATTGGTGATAAAATTTCTTTTAAAGAAAAAATGATGAAATCTCCTACTCTGGATCAGAATATCAAGTTTGCTCAATCTATGAATCGTCATCCTAGCTGGCTTACTCCTGACTATTCCAGTTTTACTGGAGAAGTGACTGCAATGCCTGCAAGAGAACACATTGATATCCCTGTTAAAGAGCAGGTTATCGTAGAATTGTATTCTAAATAATTAGAAGGATTTCGAGAATCATGCATAAGAATCTACTGAAAGGTTTCAAAAGACCTAAAAAGATTGAATACTTTACTGAAACCAGTGAACCCAACTATGGAAAGTTTACTGCAGAACCTTTTGAAAGAGGTTTTGCAACAACAGTAGGAAATTCACTTCGCAGAACTCTGATGTCCTCGATTGAGGGGGCTGCAATTTCTGCCATTCGGATTGATGGAGTGACTCACGAATTTTCGATTATCGAAGGGGTCGTGGAAGATGTTCCGAGAATCATTCTGAATCTGAAGCAGGTATTTGTAAAGTATGAGCCGGAAGACAGAGATCAGAATAAAGTAATTCATGTTGAATTGAAAGGTCCTGGATATTTTCGTGCAGGAGACTTGGCAGTTGATTCTTCCATTGAAATTATGAATCCTGATCTGATCATTGCAACTTTAAATGAAGACGCTAATGTGATCATGGATTTGGAGATTCAAAGAGGCAAGGGCTATATTCCTGCTGAAGAGAGAAAAAAGGACATCGAAGTGCTTGGAACTATTCCAATAGATTCTTTGTTCTCTCCTGTAACTAAAGTGCTTTTCGAAATCAGTGAAACTAGAGTCGTTCAAAGATCTGATTATGAAAAACTTACTTTGGAAATCTGGACTAACGGATCTATTTCTCCAGAAGATGCACTTGCTCAGGCTGCGAAGATCCTGAAAGAGCACTATACTATCTTCATCAATTTCGAAGAAGAAATGGAAGAAGAAGTGGAAGAAATGGATGAAGCAGATCAGAAACTGAAAGCTTCCCTTTCAAAACATGTGGAAGAACTCGAGCTTTCTGTCCGTTCATTGAATGTTCTGCGCAGTCTAGAAATTGATTTTATCGGTGATTTAGTAAAAAGAAACGAGGATGAACTTACGAAGTCAAGACACTACAGCGATCAGTGTCTGCAGGAATTAAAGTCCAAACTTTCGTCATTAGGTTTGTCCTTTGGGATGAGGGATTTTTAAATGAACAAAAGAAACAAAGTCAAGTCACTTAACAGGGATTCTCAGCATAGAAAAGCTATGATTGGGAATATGGTAACCAGTCTTTTCAAACACGAAAGAATTGAATCCACTCTTGCAAAAATCAAAGTGGTACGTTCTCATGCAGAAAAGCTGATCACTCGTGCAAAGAAGAACCTTGCCCAGGATCTGAAACCGGAAATGAGCCTTCATAACAAAAAAGAAGTTATGAAGAAAATTCATGACAGAGATGTTGTTACAAAACTCTTTAATGATATTGCACTCAGATTCAAGGATACAAACGGCGGATATACTAGAATTCTGAAGCTTGTAAACAGAGCATCTGACAATTCTGAAGTCGGAATTCTTGAGCTTGTGAACAGAAAGACTCAGGATGTTCTGAAAGCAGAAAGAAAAGAGGCTCTGGTACAGCTGGATAAAATCAGAAAAGAAAAGAAAATCCAGAATAAAAAGAAAAATATTGAGAAGAAAAATGCACCTAAGAAGACAGTGGAAGCTGCTTCCAAGGGAACTAAGGCTGCGAAATCAAAGCCGGCTAAATCTGCAAAATAAGTTTTTCTTAAAACTGGGAATTGATGAAGAGGGACGCAAGTCCCTTTTTTTGTTTTTAAGGTACACTAATATATAAGAAAAATTACTGATTTCCTTTTGTGCAATATCCCATATAACAGTTGAAAAGTTTGCGAAACTGTCGGTATGCTCTGCACAAAACGCCCCGCCTTGCAGCCGAAGGCAGCCGAAGGCGTTAGGTGAATTAATAAGAAACTTTATGCTTTCAGACTGACTGACAAGTGAGCATTTTTGCAAAAGTAATTTACTTGAAAAAAAACTTTCTTCTGCCTGAATGTCCATTGTCTGCTTGGATGAAATAAGTCTGCTCCAATGAAAATCTGAATGAATCAGTAAGCTTTCGTCATTTCCATTCCAAGAGAAATATTGGGAGAATATATGAGAATACTGTTATTGATTCTGCTTGCATTTGCATTAAACTGCACAAAGAAAATGCCTGGGGACAAAGGGGACATCAAGCCTAAGGAACCTGTCAAGGGCAAAATAGCAATCGGCGAGATTCGATATGAAGGGAAGCCTGAGGAAAAATGGCTGGGGGACTTTATTCAGAATGAACTCTCTGATCATCTGCACAGAGTTTTCGGTGATCAGGCTCTCGAAGAAAAGGATTTTGAAACAGCTTATAAAAAAGCTGTCACAGCCGGTCCAAAAAAATCCTTGGAAGAACTGAACCTTGATGCAGCGAAGAATCTGAAAGCGGACTATTTCCTTTTCGGCAAGGTTGTCAATCAGGATCCGCTGAAAGTTGAAATCAAGATTTATAAAACCTCTGATAATCAAAGTGTTTTGAATATTCTTTTTGACGGGACAAAGGAGCAGTTCTATGATCTATTTACTTTCATTCCTGAAAAGATAAATCCTGAACTCAGTCCTGAGCAGAAGAAGCTGATAGAAGTGTTCAGCACAAAGCAGTATGCTGCGATAGAACCTTATGCTAAGGCAAATTTCATAGAAAAGGATGCGGATAAGAAAATTCAGCTTCTGACGCAGTCTCTGACAGCCGATCCTGAGTATCAGCCTGCACTTCGTGAACTGGCCTCTGCATACAATGAAAAAGGCGACAGCAAGAAAGCACTGGAAACCTATATAAAATGCAGAGAAAAAATGGAGAAAAATCAGCTCCAGAATACAGCTGCCTATGCGAGAACACTCGGCAATCTGGTGGAATACTATTCCAAAACGAATGACCGGAAAGCCTACATCGCAGCATTCAAGCAGTATCTGGAAGCAGGAGAAAAGACAGGCATCGGAATATCTCAGGGACTTTTTGATTTTGGAGTTTTTCTTCATATGAAAGAAGGCAAATCCTGTGAGGGACTTGTTTATCTTGAGAAACTCGCGAAGCAGCCGGATGTAAAAGATTTTGAACTGAATGATTTTTCCAATCTGCTGACAGATGTAAGGGAACTCTGCAGGAAATAGTTTTACTGATCTGCGGCTTTCTTTACTGTGAAGAACCTGCAGACTGAACATTTTCAGTTCAAGTTTGAGGCTGTTAAAATGCAGCGTTCAGAAAAAACTCTTTTCAGCTCTATGCTGTATCTCTTTAAATCAGATGGAACCGACGGGTACCGGTCCCATCTGATATCATTGACCTGATAATATGCATTTACAATTCAAAAAAGATTCAGTCCAATAAAACATTCTTGTTTCTGCAGCCTTGAGGCATTTTTGGCAGGAACGCAAGGTCGATTTTATCGAGTTGAGAAAGAATAGATGTGGAGACCTGTGCACTCAGCATAAAATCAATACGTTATGGAATTGATTAAAAAGGTCTGAAAATGGGCCGGATAAAAAACACTGAAGGCATTATTTTTTTCTTGAATTAAGGGATTATATTCTTAAAATCCTTCCCTATGAATAAGGACATTACTATTACCAGAGGAAACGGAAAAGATATTCTTCTGCAGGCATTTCATTGGAACCTGGTGAAAACCAAGGGAACGGGTACAGTGGACGGTTTAGAAAAAAGCTGGTACAGGATACTCACTGAAAAAGCAGCCCAGATAGCTTCCGACGGTTTTACGATTGTTTATCTTCCGCCTCCCTGGGTAGATGACTCTCATTGGGAAGGAAACGGAAAACACGGCGGCGGCGAAGGCTATTTCTGGCGAGACATCGATTTAAATTCCAGATACGGCACAAAGAAAGAGCTGATCGCTCTCACCGACGCATTTCATAAATTCAATATAAAAGTGGTCGTAGACATTGTACTGAACCATCGGGACAGAAACAGGATGAAAACGGATATCTGGGCTTACCCAGGTCCTCAATGGAGGGCGGGAGGAGAAGAGTCTGGAGGAGCCTTTATGGATGGAAGCTGCGATTTGCGGATCGAACATCCCGATGTGTATTCCAGATTCAAGAATGCACTTTCTGAGCTTCTGACTGACTGCAAGGTGGACGGATGGAGATGGGACTTTGTATGGGGTTATCATCCAAGTGAGGTTATGTCCCTTATAAAAGATACTGAACAGACTGAGTATTTTTCAGTGGGAGAATACTGGCAGGCAGCTTCGGTGCAGGATGATCCTATGTTCAGACGGTACGGAGGATCAGAAAGAGAAAGAATTGTTGGATGGGGAAAAGAATCCGGATGCTGCGTATTCGATATGATTTTAAAAAGAGAGCTGAACACAGGAAACCCATCCAGATTCAAATATGGGATCAACTGCAGTACTGACAGAGAAGAAAGGGAAATGGCTGTCACCTTGGTGGACAATCATGATACTGGAGCTTCTCCATTTTCTCCTGCGAACGGCTGGGGACAGAAAGTCTGGGAATGTCCTTCTGAATTCAAGTCCCGTGCCTACGCATTCACACTCTCTATGCCTGGAACTCCCTGCATTTATTGGCCCGATCTGTATGACTGGGGACTGACTGAGATCCGTGATCTGGTTCAGGCAAGAAAGAAGGCAGGAATCACTGCAGGATCTGCATGGATTGATCTGACAGGATCTCATACAGGATTTGCCGGGCTTGTATGCAATGCGGAAGGCAAGGAGACACTTGCACTTTCCATTCACTCTGATTATGCAGGACCGAAAGAAGGATTCCATCTGGCCTGCGAAAAGAAAGGCGAATGGAGCGTGTGGGTGAAGAACTGATACTGTTCACGATAAAAATATCTGTTTACATACAGTAAATAGATATATAAAACAGTGTGAATTTGACTGTATCAGATTCACACCGAAACAGATTCAGATTTTTTTAATTCCTGTACTGCTGAGCAGAATATAATACGGTTCGTTATTGGAATCGTATCCAGTCTTCCATACATCTGCAGTGCTGATCTGAGCTTCTGCTCCCCAGTATTCAATATCTGTATCTGCAGTATTCTTTATTCCTTCACCTAGAATTGCAGCATTGTCTGTATTTGGATCCACTCCGTCCAGAACAATCACAAAGGATTCTCCGTCAGTGAGTTCAGCAGCAGTTGTCAGTCCTATGTTCAGGTCATCCAGTGAATAATTTCCTGTTGCGTAAGGAATTACAGAGGGCATTGCAAGTGAGGCATAAGGAGTGGTATAACCTCCGCCTGTGTCTTCCTGATAACCTTTCAGTTTTCCTTCAGCATCGAAGTATTCCTTTGTTTTCAATGTAACCTCAGGAAAGCCGTATTTGTAAGTTGTTTCGAGATAACCCCCATTGTCATCCACTCTGCCTGAAGTTGTATTATGACTGTTCAATGCTTTCAGTTCCGGGTGTTCCAGTTCAGTGACAAGTTTTACAATATTGCAGTCAGATGCACTGTCTTTTTCGCATTCTTCCAATGCAAGAACATTGGATGTCTTTACTCCATCGACTGAAAAGCTGTTGTTGAAATGTGTGATCGCTTTTCCGGATGCGGAATAAGCCAGATGAATGGAACCGGAAAATTCAATTTCTTTGGAAAACAGTGTGAAATAATCGTAAAACCCAAATTCCACTTTTTTGAAATCAGAACTGAATTTCATATGCTTTTTGAACTTAGAATTCTTGCCGGAAGGACATCCATGTTCAGATGTATAATTTGTGCTGAATGAATAACTGACCTCACCGCTGTAATCAGAATTTAAAGGTGTATAGATAATTGCAGGGGAAGGGATCAGTGCGCCCGATTTTGGAATCCTGCCTTCATTCTGAAGTATCGCCAGTTCATCCGATGCCTCAGTGTCGGAAAGACCGCTTCTTTTCAGTCCGCTGATGTATTCTTTGAGCATTTCATCTGTGACAGTGATTTTAGATGTTCCTCCTGCAATGCAGGTTCCGGGACTCTGTTTTGCCTTATCGAGAGACTCTTCAATCAGAAGGATTTCAAACTGTGCCATATCCAGAATTTCAGAAAGTTCTTCCGTTGCCTCATTCAGATTTTTATATCCTACCGACTCAGTAATTGAGGATGCTTTCACATCCAAATTGAGTGCATACGGAGATTTCTTCAGGCTCTTGGGAATGGAATTGCTCAGCTGATGAGGGAGCTGCTTAGGCTTGTTCATCTGCTTTACAAAGCGGGCAAGCAGGAAAGCGTCAGTTCCTGAATCTTTTTCTTTTGTTGTGCAGTAATCTGCGGTAAGAAGGAACAGCATCGGCATCAGAATTTTTTTCATCCGAAATCTCCAAACTGATTTTTTATCTGTAAAAGATTGGGATTTTTCACTTCATCTGAAGTCAATTATTTTCTTTTATTGTGCGGTTTCATCATCAGGGCGGTGAAAAATTTTCATTGAAACTGTCAGGCCTGTGTTTTATAATTATATTTACTGTTTGAATTTTGATATTTTCTGTGAAACGCAGAAGGTCTGTGATTGTCGGTTGGAAACTGTTTAGGGAAAGCATATTCAGCCCTGCTCTTCCGGAAGGCCTCTTGCTGAATGCGTTATGCGGGATAAAGGATATTTGAATGAAAAATGCAGTTTCTCTCGGGTTCATCTTTTTCAGTTTTGTTTTCTGTCTGTCAAATACAGTGAGACAGGATCTTCATTATTCCCTGCGTTCGGAAAACAGGTCAATTTGTCTCGACGTGTTTGGGCAGGGGATGAATGAGGGGAACGGGTTCTGGCTGGACAGCTGTGACAAGTTTCCTCCGATCAGCAGCATGTACAGGTTTGTACCCCTTTCAGTGCAGAACGAATACAGAATCATTGCTGCACATTCTGATCTGGCGCTGACTGCCGCAGGGAAGGGAAAAAATGTAATTCAGAAAAAGGTTTCCGACAGTCCGGATCAGATCCTTATTCTGGAATCAGCCGGATCTGACAGAATACGGTTAAAGTTCAAAAGCTCTGGACTGTATCTCGGTATATGGGGCGGAGAATTCAGACAGGGAGCATTGGCGGTTGAGGCAGACCCTGCCTCCAACGGTTCCGATATTTTTGTTCTGAGTTCAGAGCTAAGTTCATCCGAAATGGATCAGATAAAGAAAGCGAAGTCGCTGTCTTCCGAAGCTCAGAAACTGATCAGAGCAGGAGATATAGACAAAGGATGCGGATTAATGTCAGAAGCATCCAAAGGGACTTTAAATGACGGATGGGTTCTTTATGAGTCCGGCTACTGGCTTTTACATTTCTGCGGAAAAGCGGAGACTGCTCTCACTGCTGCAGAAAAGGCAGTCCGCTTTCAGAATGTTCGACCTGCTGTGCTGGCCCTGCTGACAAATATTTATTCCAGTCTTCAGAAATGGGAGGCTGCACTGAAGACAGCAGATGAGTCTTTGAACTTCTGGAAGGATCAGACATTAAAAACAGGGGCAGACAGTGCTTCAATAAAAAATGCTCAAAATGAACTGGCTGGCGCCTACGGCAGAAAGGCAAATATTTATAATCAAAAAGCAGAGTGGGAGAAAGCTGTGTCGACTGCTGATGAAGGTTTTTCTCTTTTCCCGGATTCTTCCAATCCTGAACTGATCTACGCAAAATGTGAACCTCTCCATATTGAGGCCGGTCAGAAACTTTCCTCAGACGATTACAGTTCGAGCATGGTTCTTATACAGAAATGTATAGATCTTTATGAAAGGAACAAGTCGCTCTCCAGTCTGCAGAATGGAAGATACAAGGATCTGAAACTCGCACTGAGTCTGCTCGCAAAAAGAAAGAAAATGGGTTCTGTCGTTCCTGTAACTGTGCAGAAAACACTGGGATTCATTGTTTCCGAAATAGATATTGATCAGGAAATCAGAGACACTCGGATCAGAGCAAAGGACAGAATCAGAAAGGATCAGGTTTATCGTCTTCAAGCGGGACAGCAGTGGTTCAGGCTTTACATTGAAGTGATGACTGAGGGAAAACTTTCCATTCAGTTCAAAAATACAGAGGCAGGGAAAGCTGTCAGGCTCAATGTGACGGTGCTCAAAGAACCTTCATATATACTTGAAATTGATCCAGACTCCATTTCGCCCAGCATTGATTCTGTTCTGCTTGAACATCAGAACTGGGACAATTTCATATTTTACTGGAACGGGCAGACCAGCGGGATAAATAAAGGAACAGGGATAGGAATGTATTCCTGGCCGTTTACTATGGCAGGTATCAATTTAGGACAGCCCAGGGGATGGAGTGTCATGGGAACCAACCCGGAGATGTACGGTGTATTTGACTGGCTTCTGCACCATGAATACGGACATCTTCTGGAAGCAATGTCTCAGATCAGTTTTGTTCACTGCAATGATCTGACTGAAAAGGATAAACTTCTTCCTGTCTATTCGTCCTGGGATAAAAACTGCAGTACAATTTACGACTGGGTTCTTAAGGATGGATTCCGTAAAATGTACGGAGACTTAAACTGGAGCAGAAGATATCCCGCAAATATAACGCAGGAAGATCTGCAGAAAATGAAAAAATCAGTAAAAAGTAATTAAGAAATTCTGCTATTGTGCCTGATTCTTATTAACTCACCTTACGCAAATACAATATGCTGACTAGATGCAATAATTTTCAGAAAGCATTAGGAAAATCTAGCGTTTAAAAGTTTGCGAAACCGCCGGTAGGCTCATACCAAAAACCGCCCCACCTGCAGCTGAAGGCGGCTGAAGGCGGCCGAAGGCGTTAGGTGAGTTATTAATTACGAGAAAGGCTTGAATATGACGAGATATACAATTCCGATCAGCAGCAGAGTAGGGATCTCATTCATAATCCTGAACAGCTTTGATTTGAATGTCCTGCCCTTCAGGAATTCCTTTCTGTAATACTCGGCGAGAAAATGCCATACGATAACCAGTGTTACAAGGAAAACCTTGCTCCAGAACCAGACAGTCACTGAATGAATTGACCAAAGCTGAATCAGAAGAAGCACGCCGAAAAGAACAGTGGAAATCATTGCAGGCCACATAATATAATGAATCAGTTTTCTTTCCATTACCGAAAGAGTGTCTCTGACTTCCTGATGTTCAGTCTCTGCATGGTAGACAAAAAGTCTCCAGATATAAAAAGTTCCTGCAAACCATGCAGTGAATGAAATGATATGCATCATCTTGTAAAATGCGAAATACATTCTAATGAGCTCCTGTTCTGATCAGATCCAGGAATTCATTTCTGGACACAGGATTGTCCTTGAACACTCCCAGCATGGATGATGTGAAAAGTTCAGAATTCTGTTTTTCCACTCCTCTCATCATCATGCAAAGATGTTTTGCCTTGATGACAACTCCCACTCCCAGCGGCTCCAGAACCTCATCAATCGCCTTTGCAATCTGGTCAGTCAGTCTTTCCTGCACCTGCAGTCTTCTGGCAAATACATCTACAATTCTGGGTATCTTGCTGATCCCTATGATTTTTTTATTCGGAATATAAGCCACATGAGCCCTTCCAAAAAAAGGAAGAAGATGGTGTTCACAGAGAGAATACATTTCGATATCTCTCACAAGCACCATACCTTCTGCTTCCTCATGAAAGATGGCATCATTTACAATACTGTTCAGATCGGCGGTATAACCGCTTGTGAGAAATTCATATGCCTTTTTGACCCTGAGAGGAGTGTTCTTCAATCCTTCTCTGTCCGGATTTTCTCCAATCTGAGAAAGAATATTCCTGATTTCTTCTTCCATTTTATTCTTCTGAGTTTGAGGTTTCTGTCTGCTGCTGTTCCTGCTCTATGACAGGTTCTGTATTTTTCTTTCTGTAAAATGCGAAATGGACAAAAAACTGAATTGTCCGCAGTACTTTGTCCATTCTCCAAGGATGAGAGATGACCTTCCAAAGCCAATAGAGTCCTCTGTCCTGAAAGAAGCTCGGAGACTTCTGAAGCTTTCCGGCAAGAACATCAAATGTAGACCAGGTCCCGATAATTACGGACTTTCCAAAATAGCCAGTATTGTTTTCTATCCAGACTTCCTGTTCCGGAAAATTCATTCCCAGGAAAATGATGTCGGGGCTTGTCTTTCTGATTGCTTCCTTTACCATCAGATCTCTTTCTCTGGTCAGATAACCTGAATGTCTTCCTACGATGCGGATTTCAGGAAAATGTCTGACAAGATTGAAGAATACAGTTTCGATTGTCTTCTCCTTGCTTCCCAGAAAAAATATAGTGAGTCCCTGTTTTTCTGAATAACGTATCAGATCCATCATCAGGCTGATGATGGAAATATGCTCCACTAAAGACTGTCCTGTCTTGGATGCTGCCCAAGAAAGTCCGCCTGATTCTGCAAGAATCATGGAAGTTTTCTTTGTGATCCTGTGAAGCGGTTCAGTTTCCCGAACATTCATAAATTTCACAGGGTCCAGAAAAAGAATGTGGTGGAATCTTTCTTTTTTCTTGATGTAGTCCAGAATGACAGCGACTGCATGATCCCTTGTGATATTGTCAAACTCGACTCCGTCCAGAGTGAGTTTGGGTCTCTCGGTCACATCTATCTTCTGGTATTCGAGAACATAGTCCTTTTCTTCCTTTGCGGAATTGTGAACTACTTCGAAAGGCTGCTTCATATGCAAAGCCTCATTTCTGAGAGATAATTTACAAGGAAAATTAAAAAAAACAAATGTCCATTTTTCCAAATAATACAGAATTTTATGCTAAAGAATTTCTGACTTTATCGCAGTATTCTGTCCCTTTAAAAAGCTGATAATCTTTCTGAAGGAAGGGATATGAGAGTACAGACTGACCGATGCCGGGCGGCATTTTACCGCTCTATAGATTTCGGGAAAAGAGGAAAGAGTGATTCCCCCGATCGGAACAAGAGGAACCGGGGAAAACTCGGAGGCAGTCAGAAGAGCTCTCAGTCCAAGAGTTTCGTAGTCTGATTTTTTAGTCTCTGTAGCAAACATAGGCCCGAACCCGGTATAGGTCCAGAGATTCCCGTCCAGATTTTTCAAGTCTTCCACGCTGTGAGAGGAAGTTCCTTTGATCATTTTGATATCGGCAAATTCTTCCTTTTCCGATTCAGTCAGACTCTGATAGTCTTCCTTTCCCAGATGAATTCCGTAAGCAGGAAACTTCCTGTACAGTTTCCAGTGGTCATTGATGATAAAAAGTGCATCGGGAAAACTGGTCTGTATTTCATTGAAAAGATGAGTGTATTTTTTTTCAGTGAGTGATTTCGCTCTGATCTGAATGCATTCCACATAATCAGGACAGGAGAGCCAGATTCGGAGAATCTGAAATATGTCGATTTCCTTTTTCAGGCAGTAGTCATAATCTAAAATGGGATATAAACCGGATGAATTCCATTTTTTTTTCATTTCAGCCTCCTCCTACAAAACGAATGATTTCTACAGTGTCATTTTCAGAAAGACGTCTGTCAGCAAAATTCTCTCTATCAATAATCTGACCGTTGATTTCCACTGCAGAAGCTTTCGGATTGAGTGAAAACTTTTCAAAGAGGTCAATGAGACTTCCGTTCTTCAGTTCACTGAGTGCAATTTCTTTTCCGTTCACTGTCATTTTTGAATCCTATTCAAATGTATCATGGGTTCCTCTGTATATCTGTACAAATCGGGGAATATAAGTAAAGAGAATATAGAGCTCTATCGCAGAAGAAACTGCGTAGACCAGAATCATAAAAATCATTTCCGGACTCTGAATGGATGTGCTGAACTGAATGTCAGGGAAAAGGAAAACGAAGCCTGCTGTTCCCAGGATGACAAAGTTCAGAGCTGTCCCTATCTTGGGAGTCAGCTTGGGGGCGACTTTGAAGCTGATTTTTTTCCAGAGAAGAAGCACTGGTACGGAAAGCAGCTGAGCAATATCCCTGACGAGAATCAGAAGAAAATAGAACAGAGGAACTGTTCCTGAAAAATAGAAGAAAGTGAAAAATGAAAGAACGACGAACTTGTCGGCCACTGGGTCAAGGATGGAACCGATGTATGATGTCTGATTCAATTTTCTTGCCAGATATCCGTCAAAAAAATCTGTCAGAAAAAGGACAGTCACAGTAATAACCGCACCTGCCCTGTTCCCTGAATGAATCAGAAAGATTCCGGGAAAAATCAATAATATTCTGAGAAGGGTCAGAATATTCGGAATCAGTAAAAGGTCTTTAGGGCTGCTTCTGTTCAACTACTTTTGGATCTTCCGGAAGCACAACGGATACAAAATTTGTCTTCCTGGAAATTTCTTTTCCGTCAATGGAACGGATGACAAGATCATAGTCTCCCGTGAGAAGAAGGTCGGGATTTACTACCAGAAGAAAATACTTATCCGTTGCATTTCTGACTTCCTGAGGAATGATCAGTTCTCCTCTGACTAGAGTGGCAACGAAAATAAGGGGGAGATGACCCATATCCACATCAATCAGATAAGTCTTGTTGTCTTTCTTCACCTGGTAAACCATCGGTTCCGGATCAGTTTTCGGAGGTTCTTCCTTTTTTGCCGGAGGAGGTTCTGTCTTTCTGGCAACATACTCTTCATAACTGACTCTGCTCACCAGATTCTTGGAGATGATCTGAATCTTTCCTGGTTCGGTTTCCAGTTGAATCTCATAGATATTCTGGTTTTTTATTTTGCCTGAAATATTGGTACCGTTTTGAAAATAGACTGTATCGGAGAATGCGGGGACGGACAGCAAAACAGATGCAGTTAATGTAACTAATGAGATATTCTGTCTGGTCATACACTTAATTTGCTATGGAAAAAAAAAATGTCAACAGAATTAATTGAATGATTCAAAAATCAGTTCCGATATTTCTCAAATTGAATCTCAGATAGGCTTTTGCCGCTTACTGGAACTGCTTTTTCTTGACATTTCCTTCTGTCCTGTCATCCTAGCCTCATGGGAATTGCCATCGCCAATCCAATCTACGATACTGTTTTCAAGTTCCTGATGGAGGATCTGGATATAGCAAGGGAATTCATCGGTGAGATCATTCACGAGGAAATTCTGTCCATTCAGGTCAGGCCTCAGGAGAGCACTGCTTCTGTGGAGCGTACAGAGAGGAAGACAAAACCGGAAGAGAATATATCCTTTTTCACAGTCTACCGGCTGGATTTCCTGGCGGAGATCAGGACGAAGGAAGGTCCGAAAAAGGTTCTCATTGAACTTCAGAAGGCGAAGCTGTCCTCGGACATTATGCGGTTTCGCAGATACCTGGGGAGTCAGTATCAGAAAGATCATTATCCTATCATTGCAATATATATACTCGGCCATCATTTTGATCCGTCACTTCCCAAGGTGATTGAGGTCTCGCATATTCTGAAAGACAGACTGCACAACCGGCCTGTAGAGGTGAAGAAAAACGAGTTTATCGAAAGTCTCAATCATGATTCCTTTATTATCCAGCTTCACGGACTTCCCACTGAAATGCAGACAAGACTCGAACGCATCCTGAGTATTTTTGATGCTGCAGCATTGAAGATCAAAGAACATATCATGGTTTATGATGAGCCGATGAGTGATGAGCTTCAGAAAAAGATTGCTGCGCGGCTGAACTATGCAGCCTCCGATGAGACTGTCAAACGGCAGATGGATCTCGAAGAAGAGGTTCTTATGGAAATGCAGGATCTCGAAAGAAAGATCGAGGAAAAGGAGAAGACTATCCAGAAGATCACTGAGGAAAAAGACAAAACCATTGAGGAAAAAGACAAAACCATTGAGGAAAAAGACCGAATTATAGAAGAGTTGAAACAGCAGTTAAAGAAAACTATATGACTGCAGACTGAGGGAGACTTATATTGGAACAGAAAAAAAAACTTCTTTTTGATCTTATCAAAAACTGTGCGTACAGATATTCTGAGCAGGAATTTACACTTGCTTCAGGGAAAAAATCCAGACATTATTTCAACTGCAAGGAAATCCTTCTGTATCCGGACAGGCTTTCTCTTCTGGCAGACTATATTGTGAATGTACATATCCCTGAAAACGGAATTACTCCTGAAGCTGTTGGAGGTCTGACTATGGGTGCCGATCCTATCTGTTATTCAGTGGCACTGAAGTTTTATGCAAACGGAAAAACAGTGTATCCTCTGATTGTCAGAAAGGAAGCAAAGGATCACGGTACAAAAAAAGAAATAGAGGGCGCCTTGAGCACGGTAAAAAGCTGTCTGGCTGTGGACGATGTAATCACTACAGGAGGTTCCACTCTGAAAGCAGTGGAAGCACTCCGCCGTGCAGGACTCAGCGTGACTCAGGGAATCTGCATTCTGGACAGACAGGAAGGCGGATTTGAGGCGCTGAAAGAAAACGGTGTGCAGATGTATTCCCTCTTCAAAAAATCGGATTTCTTTACGGATGGAACGGATGCCTTTGAGTGAAAAGAGCAGAATCCTGATCACCGGTGCGTCCGGTGTTCTGGGAGCAGAGCTCTGCAGAATTCTGGACAAAAGAAACATTCCTTACACAGGTGCAGGCAGGTCTGAATCTTCGAGGCAGAACTGGGTATCGATAGATCTGAAAACAGGCAAAAATCTTTCAGAGGCTGTAAAAGATAAGGACATCGTATTTCATCTTGCATCCGACACAAAGAATTTCAGCAGAGAGTCGGATGTGGACGGAACAGAAAAACTCTGCACTGCAGCACTGAATGCAGGAGTACGGTATTTTATTTATATATCCATTGTCGGAATTGACAAGGTTCCATATAAGTACTATGAAATCAAACTGGAAACTGAACAGAAGATCGTAAATTCAGGACTGCAATATTCCATATTGCGTGCAGTGCAGTTTCATGATTTTATGGATATGCTTCTGGAAAAGTTCACAAAGTTTCCTGTCGTATTCCTGCCTGGAAAACTGAAGTTTCAGCCTATTGAAACATCCTCTGTGGCAGAAGAACTTTTGAGAATTGCAGAAAACCCTCCTCTGAATTCAGTCAGAAATCTGGGCGGAAAAGAAATCCTCCCTCTTTCTGAAATCATGAGAATCTGGCTGAAAGCACAGGGCCGTAAGAGACTGGTCATTCCTGTTCCTGCACTGGGAAAAATGATGAAAAGCCTTGCATCAGGAGGACTGACCTGTACTGAAAAATCGGAAAACAGCATCACCTGGTCAGAATGGGTCATGAGAAAATATTCTCAAGGAAAATGAAATGATAAAAAAATATAATATAATTTGCTCTGTGTTTATCGGAACTGTGTTCCTTCTCGGCTGCTCTCAGGGAAATGATCTGCCTGCGGGAGTGGAGAAGGGGGCAGAATTTGACAGAAAGATCAATCTGTATAAGCTCGTGCAGAACGGAAAAAGAAAACTCTGGTCGGATTCAGGGAAACTGTATGCAGTCATTGAAGTCAATGCCTCAGACCTGGAAAACGGAAATGCAGAGACCTATATGCCTGCCACAGGGGCAGTTCTCAGCAGGGGAAATTATAAGGACGGTCAGAAAGACGGACTCTGGTTCTGGTACTTCCCTGACGGGAAAGTATACTATAAGCAGGAATTTGCATTCGGAAAGAAAAGAAGCTACTGGATTGAAACAAATCTGATCGGAAATGAACACGGTCTGTATGAACGCTATTATTTCGACGGAAAACTTGAAGAGAAGGGTCAGTTTGATTCAGGATACAAAACAGGGGAATGGGTCAAATACTACAGAAACGGAAATATTGAATACAAGGGAAAATTCCTGAAAGATAAAAGAACAGGGAAATGGTTCCAGTATTTTTCAGACGGAAAGACAGAATCAGAAGAACTTTATGATGAGAAAGGAAAACTCATCGAAAGAAAAACATTCTTTCC
>DAORDI010000025.1:0-33436 GCA_035345895.1 Leptospiraceae bacterium | reverse complement strand
CGGAAAGATACAATCTTGTGCTGGACAAGGTCAGATCGAATCTCAGGGAAAAAGAAGAACTGACAAAGGAACTGGAAATGAATCTGAAAGTGATTCAGGGGGATCTTTCCACTGCCGGAAAGATTCAGTCAGGAATTCTGACTGAGGGAGACCGCGATGTAGGAAAGTTTCATGTCTCAGTGCACTATATTCCTCTCACAGAGGTAGGGGGAGATTTTTTCGACGCAGCTGAAATCCGTCCGGGCGTTCTCCGTGTGTTTCTTGCAGACGCAACAGGTCATGGAGTTCAGGCAGCACTGATCACAATGGCAATAAAAACTATTTATGAATCATTGAAAAAAAATGCAGTTTCTCCGAATGAGCTTCTGTATTCTCTGAACAATGAGTATATGAGTTCCTTCGGAAACCTCAGTCAGTTTTTCACTTGCGCAGTATTTGATATTGATGCTGATAATCAAAGAGTGGAATATTCTTCCGCCGGTCATATTCCTCAGATCCTCGTGACGAAAGGAACAGTTCAGAGAATGGAAAAGACAGGCCGAATCATTGGAGTCATTGAAAATTCAAAATACGCAGTCAAGTCTCTGAGGTTTGAAAAGCAGGATTCCATGTTTCTTTTCACTGACGGTCTTCTCGAAGAATGGAATGAACTGAACGAAGAGTTCGGAGAAGAGAGACTGGAGGAAATCCTGAAAAGGGACAGTATGCCGGTCGGAAAAAGAATTGAAGAAGCTCTTCTTGCACAGAAAAAATTCAGAGGAAGCATCCCTGTGCAGGATGACATCACGGTTATCGGCATACAGAACAGAGTCTGATTCTCTGAATTTACTGAGTTTTGTCCCTCAGTTGAATTTGCTGCCTGACAAAGCCGCACCATGCCAAATTTGTATTGACCTGCACCTGCATCCGCAGATACTCAGCTCCTATGAAAGATAGAATCACATCCCTGTTCAAAAATCTTTTTTCAATAAATCTCAAAAGAACAGCTCTCGTAACTGCATTCTTTTCGAGCCTCTCATCCTTCCATCCGCTGGCATGGAACGGCAGTTTTCTGGACAGACTGACCGGTAAATCCTGCACTCTGGAAGTGACGCTGGAAGGAACCCCCGAATATTTCGAAGAGCTCTGGAACTACCAGCTGATTTTTAAAAACGACACAGTGAGCAGAATGGAGATTCTGAGAAGCATTAAGCTTTCCCCTTCAGTGGAATTCAAAGAGTCTTCGATATCTGAACAGGGAAATGTAATGCTTCCTATGAATGCCTGGAATTTTTCCGGCGGAAAAGATTATGAAATCAGGATAGATTCTCTTCTGGGAGAAAAGGGATGTTCTCTTTCTGCACCTCTGAAATTTGCCGTTCATATTCCTGACAGGAAACCTTACTTTTCCATAGACCATTATTACAATGTAATTGAATCAGGGATGAAGCAGATTCTTCCTGTGGAGATTTCCAATATTCCGGAAATGGATCTGGGCATTGCGCAGCTGGATCTCTCCTCTCTTCAGAAGGCCCTCGAAAAAGGAAAGAATCAGTATCAGAATGAGGTCAAGGGACTGTCGTTTGTTTCCAAAAAATGGAAGACAGGAGTTCAGAAAAACGGGTATGGAAGAGTCGGTCTGGATTTTTCCTCCTATCTTTCGGCTGATAAAAAGGGATGGCTTGCCGTAAAGCTGGGAGCTGAAGAAACTGTAGGAAATTACGACTATACAAACAGTAAATACACTTATAAACCTCAGTATACAGAAAGGACAATGTTTGTTCAGTCCACTGATCTGGGGATCACTTCGAGGACAGACGGAGATGTGACGCATATCTGGGTTCATTCGATCGGAAAGGCGCTGCCCGTGTCCGGGGCTGAGCTGACGCTGTACGGAGGGAAACGTTCTTTCGGGAAATGTACAACGGATAAAGACGGATACTGTGAGATAGGAAGCGGAACATCCGATGCAAAGATGGATTCTGCATTCATTTATGCGGTTCACAAAGCTTCAAACGACAGTGCCTATATGGTGCTTTCCGATTCAAAGAGAGATTATGCGTACGGAGTGAAGGAAGCACTGAATGCTGCCTATTTCTTTGACAGAAAACTCTACAGGCCCGGTGAGGAGGTCAGTTTCAAGGTTCTTCTCTCGTATAGAAAAAAAGGGGAAATTGAACCTTTTTCAGGAAAAAATATCACATTTACAGTCGCCGATTCAAGAGGACAGAATGTTCTTTCCAAAACGGCAGTTACTTCCGCTGAAGGCGGGGCCGACGGTTCTTATAAAATTCCGGAGGGAGCAGCACTGGGTCATTATAAAGTATCCGTAAAAGCGGGTGCGATGAATGAGACTGGATCGGATACGTTTCAGGTGGAAGAATTCAGGCCGGTAACTTTTTCTGTAAATCTGGAAGCTCCAAAGACAGGAAAGGCAGGAGAAAGTCTGAATGTATCTATGATCGGAAAATATCTTTTCGGCGCTCCTATGTCCGGTGCAAAGGCTGAATACAGCGTTCAGAGATTTTCTTCTGACATCAGTTTTCCCGAGTATTCCGACTATACTTTTCTCGACGGATGGACCTTTGAATACTATGAAAGATTTTCCGAAGAAAACGGAGGGTATTATACAAACGGACAGGGTGAGCTGGATGCTGCAGGCAGATACAGTTTTGCTCTGAATCTGGATGCATCAGGTCAGACGGTTGAGCTTTCCGACGGAACTAAACTGAATCTTCCCAAGCCGTACAGACTGAAAGTGGAGGCCACTGTAAAGGATGTGGACGACAGATCCGTCACAAACACTGAATCCATACTGGTCAGTCCGTCAGATACTGCCATTGGGATACGTTCTAATGATTATTACAGACACAAGGACAAATCTTTCGAATTTGATCTCATTGCACTGAAGATGAACGGAGAGAAACTGAAAGGAAAGTCCGCAGAAGTATATGTGTATAAAAAGGAGTGGAACTCCGTAAGGACAGGAAGTTCCGGAGGATACAGTGTAAGAAACGATCTTCAGAATGTACTGAAGGAGACTAAGAAAGTCCAGCTTTCATCGAGTCCTCTTAAATTCAGTTTCAAGGCAGAAGACAGCGGAAGTTATACGATTGTAGTCCGCGAGAAGGACGGAAACGGTTTTGCCATGGCTGATTTTTATGCCTATGGAGGAAAGCAGTTTGTTGCCTGGGATTTCCGGTCAGATGATTCTCTGGAGATCAAATCGGACAAGAAGACCTACAAGCCCGGCGATAAGGCAAAAATAATGATAAAATCTCCCTTTGCAAAAGCCAGAGCAGTTGTCACTCTCGAAAGAGAGAAAGTATTCTTCAGAAAGGTGATGAATATAGAAGGCAATTCTGAACCGATTGAAATTCCTATCCTGAAGGAATATCTCCCGAATGTGCACGTATCTGTAATGCTTTTCAAGCCTAGAACATCTCCGCCGGAAGGAAAGGATATCAGCAAGGAAGACAGAGAGGAGTTTCTGAAGGAAGACTATGGCATACCTGCATTCAAGTCGGGAACTCTGAGTCTTACAGTGGATACTTCGGAGAAGAAGGCCAGACTGGAAATCGCCTCGGAGAAAAAGGAATATTCTCCCGGCGACAGGGTGAAGATAAAGATCAGGACGGAACCGAATGCAGAGGTGGCTCTGTCAGTGGCGGACAGGGCAGTTCTCGATATAGTAGGCTACTCGTACAGCAGCCCTCTTGGACTTTTTTATTCTCATTGGTCAAATTCATTTTCTGCATATGATATGAGAGGATCTCTTATCCGGCAGTATATATACCAGCAGAAAGGTGACGGACCGGGAGGAGGCGACGGTGATACAGATCAGAAACCCGGCTCAGGCGGATTTGGTCAGGACAGCGAGGACGGAGTCCGGAAGAATTTCAGAATGACTGCCTACTGGAATCCGAAACTCAAGGCGGACGATAACGGAAATCTGAATGTGGAGTTTGATCTGCCGGACAATCTTACCAGCTTCAAAATGATGGCAGTCGTATCATCGAAAGGAAAATACGGTGCAGAGAACAGAGAGTTTACAGTCAAAAAACCTGTCACTCTTCAGAAGCTTGTTCCGAGATTCGTCAGACTGAACGATACAGTGGAGATCGGAGCAGTGGCAGTAAACACTACCGGGATCGAAGGCAAGTTCCGTTTCAGGCTGAGTTCCGATTCACTGACTGTAGGAAACGGCGGAACAAAGGATGTTCTTATTCCGAAACAGGGTTCAGTGGAAATCAGCTTTCCTGTGAAAATAGGAGAAGCAGAATATAAAAAATTAAAAAATATTGCAGATCGCGGATCCGGACGAATGGAAGCAAGGGCAGTGATTTCAGCAGATCCACTGAATCCGGAAGCATATGAGAAGGCCGGATTTACTGAGGCAAAACTGAAGGACAGGATGGAACTGAAATTTCCGGTGAAGGAAGGAGAGCTGATGACTTCATTTGCTCTTTCGGGAATGACGGAGGAGAAGGCATCGTTCGATGTGCCGTTTCCGAAGAAGGAAGAAATTCTTTTCAATACTGGCAGACTGAACGTCAGTCTTTCCAATACAGCACTTTTCGGTCTGAACAAGGCGTTTCGATTCTTTCAGTCCAATCCTTATTTCTGCATGGAGCAGAGGACATCTGCATATCTTCTATCCATTACCTCCGGTGAACTTCTGAAGGAGTTTTCCTTTACTCCTCCTGACGACAAAAGCTACAATTTTACAAACATAGACGGTCTTTTCAACGGGGAAATGAATGATTTTCAGAATGAGGACGGAAGTTTCCGGCTCTGGAAGCCTGCAGGAAGCAGCAGCTATCCTTATCTCACTGCCTATGCAGCAAGCGTGATGTCGCTCGCGAAGGAAAAACAGCACACAATAAATACAGCTGCATTCGACAAGGTGCTTGCCTATCTGAAGGGTTATATCGCCAATCCCAAGGAAAAAAAGGAAAATGCGCTCGAAACTCTTTCCCTGATCTATTATGTGTTTATGAAGGAGGGGATTCAGGACGATTCACTGGAAAAAACTCTTCTGGATTCATTCGACAAAATGAGATTCAAGGGAAAGGCGATGTTTGTGCTGGGATTTGCTCATAAGAAAGGACTGGAGGACTACAGACAGGAGTCTTCCCTCAGAAGACTGTATGAATCTCTTTTAAGTTCAGTGAAGTTTGAGAAGGAGACAGTGAGCATCGTATCTGCGGAAAGGAACAGATTCTGGTTTTCCTATGATTCAGAAAGCATGGACTTGGCATATCTTCTCAGGATCATGATCCGGCTCGACAGTTCCAATGAGAACATATACAAGCTTGTGCAATTTCTTCTGGCTCATAAAAAAGGAGAGTCCTTCTGGATGGACAGCCACAGTTCAGGAAACCTTGCACTTGCCTTTCAGGAATACAGGGATCAGTTTGAGAAGAACGGGAATCCTGAATATAATGCAAAAATCATGTTTCATAATACACTTCTTGCACAGAGGCTTTTCAAATCGGACTCTCCTTCCAATGAAAAGAGGGAATTCAGTTTTGCATCTCTAGGCCTGAACGGAAAGTCCGGAAAGATCCCTGCAGTCATCAGCAAGGACTCAGCAGGATCGAGACTGTACTACAGCGCGCTTCTGGAATACCTTCCTGTAAAACCGGACTGGAAGGAAAGAAGCAATGGTCTGAAAATTGACAAGGAAATACTGAAAGTCATCACTGACGGAAAGGACACCAAGTATGAAAAGGCAGGAACAAATCTGAAAAGAGGGGATACATATCTTGTGAAACTGAAAGTCACATCGGAAGGACCTGTATCCCATCTGATGATATCAGATCCTCTGCCTGCATTTATGGAAGTGATCAATACTGCATTTGCTACGGAAAAGAAATCGCTCGAAGATGTGAAGAATGCAAACTCAGGAACTTCTTCCGAATGGTGGGAAAATTCTCCTGAGTACACTGAATACAGAGATGACAGAGTGCTCATTGCACTGGACTATTTCAAGGGCGGAGAAAGAACATTCTCTTACCTGGCCAGACCGATCGTAAAGGGAAACTCCGGCTCTCCTCCTGCAAAGGCTTTCCTGATGTATGACCCTGTAAAATTCGGGTATTCAAACGGAAGCAGTCTGAAGGCGGAATAAGTTTTGGATCTGAGAATCGGAACAGGAATTGACTTTCACAGGCTGATCATTGATGAAAATAGGCCCCTCCTTCTGGGGGGCTTTGAGATACCGGGAGATCTCGCTCTGGAAGGACATTCAGATGCGGATATTCTGCTTCATGCAGCAGCAGATGCAGTCCTGGGTGCTGTCGCATACGGAGACATCGGGGACCTTTTCCCGGACACAGACCCTCAGTGGAAGAATATGGATTCGTCAGTCATAATGAAAAAAGCATTAGAGACTGCATCCGAAAAAGGATACAGGATCATCAATATAGATTCTACACTGATCGGTGAAAGACCGAAGGTGTCTCCTCACAGGCAGAAAATCCGAGAATCAATGGCAGAGATTCTCGGTCTTCCTGTCGAAAAGGTTTCCCTTAAGGCGACTACGGTGGAAAAAATGGGAGCCATTGGAAGAAAGGAAGGAATCGCAGTGATCTCTACTGTCCTTCTCGGGTCTGTTCACTGAAGCAGCATTGACTGAAAAACAGTGATCCCGGCGGCAGTATTCTCTTTTCTGTAAAGGGAATCTTCTGAATTTCGCCCAGCTTCGTCTCTTTGTAAATAATTTGACAAAGAAGCCGAATCAGCGATGATTTCTCAGGAGACAGTTTTCCCGTTTAAGCAGATAATCAGCAGTAAATTCAAAATGAGACATCTGAAGATTGCGGTGCAGTTGACTGAAAAAAGGTTGATAAAAATCTTTACAGAAACAGGCCGAAGAGAATGAATCAGGATGATTACAGCAGGGAAATCAGCGCGCAGCGCCCGTCCAATATTGCCAGACTTCTTGCCGGATTTGTATTTCTTGCAGTTTCAGTCATTTACAGACTCAATGCAATATTCTTCATCTCCGTGTTTTTCATCACCGCATCCGCAGTATGGCTCTATTTTGTGGAGAGAAAATACAGTATAATTAAAAAACACGAAAACCTCTGGTTTTTCATTGCATCAATAGACATCACTACAGTATCTCTGTTTGTATATTTCACCGGGGCCGCTTACTCGCCTGTCATTATGGGGTACATTTTCATGGTGACTCTGAGTTCCACTGATCTGAAGCGGATTCGCGGGAGATTTTCGGCGGCATTCAGCATTTTCTCATTTCTTGTCATACTTATCCTTGTGACAGCTGGCATTATAGAGTATGTGAACATACTTTCTTCTTCCGGCGAGAAGCCGGGAATCTTTGCTTCCGTGATAGCTTTTCTGCTCCTTCTCATTGCCTGTTTCTCTGTAAACGATATGATATACAGTATATACTATCAGTACAATGAAAAAAACACTGCTCTCAGCTCCGCCCTCGATTCAGTGAAAAAACTGAAGGACCAGCAGGACGGAGACTATTTTCTTACATCTCTTCTGCTTGAGCCTTTTTACAGCGAACAGAAGGAGACGGGACTCATCAGTATGGAAATTCTGATGCGACAGTACAAAAGATTCATCTTCAAGGGAAAGGAATATGACCTGGGAGGAGATGCCTGTCTTTCAGATGTAATTTTCGTAAAGGGAGAAAAATACTTCATTTTTCTGAACGGAGACGCGATGGGAAAATCCATGCAGGGAGCAGGCGGTGCAGTTGTTCTCTGCTCAGTATTCCGTTCCATCACAGAGCATCTCAGAACATCGGTGAATACAGCGGAATTCCGGCCGGAACTCTGGCTCCTTCAGTCTTTCGGAGATCTTCATAAGGTGTTCGAATCCTTCATGGGACTGATGCTGGCATCCTGCATTTTCGGAATCCTTGAGGAGAGTTCAGGTGAACTCCTTTTTATGAATGCAGAACATCCTTTCCTGATTCTTTACAGGGATGAAAAGGCCAGATTCATTGAATCGGAAAGCAGCATGAACAGGAAACTGGGAACCTTGGAAATGAACAGTGATCCGATTGTGCAGAGATTTCATCTTGTGCACGGAGACATTCTGTTTCTGGGCTCCGACGGGAAGGATGATCTTGGACTGGCCGATCCTTCCGGCATGAGGGTCGTGGATTCAGAGGAGACCAGGATTCTTTCTGTAATCGAATCGGCAAAGGGAGATATTCAGAAGACTGCAGAACTTCTTTTTACTTTCGGAGCCCAGGTAGACGATCTCAGCATCATGAAAATAAAATATTTTAATGATGCTTCAAAGTCACATTAAAGATCAGTTTTTTTTCATGACGGGACAGATCCCCGCTGTCTCTGTATTCAAAGATCGGATCTGCGGATTTCATGTACTTTGCCTCCACTCTCATCAGTCCGTACTCTGAAGGAATATAGTCCAGACATACAGAAACTGCACTGACCTGAAAACCGTTCGGCTGTTTTCCAGGACGTTTTGTGAATACCTCGCTCTGTTTCACAATGGGCACATTTGCCTGCTCTGCGTCTATGTATCTTTCGAGTCTGCCGGAAATCCTCCAGTCTTCAATGAATTTATACGTCAGCCATACTGTGCCGTTGTACCACTGTTTGAAGGAACCGCCTGCTGCTTTTCTCAGATAAGGATAATCCTTGTTGATGTCCTGGGGAACAGAAGGGCTATATATAAGCGAATCTGCATTCCTTACAAAACCGACATCAAATGAACCTGCGAGTGAAAATTTTTCATTCATATCCCAGTGAGCGATAAAATTGTGATAGTACCTGGTCTGTCTTTCATTTCCTTTTGAGTTCACATAGGTCTGCCCTGCACTGTCTGTCCTGGAGGATGTGGCGATTTCATTTCCTATAAAATTGTTGTAGGTCAGAAGAAGATCCTTTCTCATTTTATACGAGACCTGCATTCCGACCGCCTTGTTCCTGTTGTTGTCTGTGATGTTTGACCATCCGTTCATCAGATGAAACTGAACATTCAGTTTATCAGTAACCTCATGTGATATTCGGACTCCAGTGGAATAGTAGGGAACATAGTCCAAAACAAGGGCTCTAGTATAGAGCCAGTTGTTTCCGGAAATCCATGATTCAAATCCTATGTTTCCAAAATAAATCCCCGCATCCACCCAGGTCTTTTTCCCGATCTTGATTCCAGCGTATGCTTCCTGGATGTTCCTGACGGAAAGCTGATTGGAATATCTCTGGTTCAGTTCAGGAGTATAGTTTGCATTGACCGAGGTCCCGTACTGAAATGCAAGACGGCCTCTCACTTTTTCAGTGGAAAGTTTTGCATCGATGAAAGCCAGATTGATATTGAATTCATTGTTTCTGACTGCCTGGGTGCTGTAGTTCAGCTCAGCCGCCTTGGGATAATTCATATTCATACTGTAGTACACATCCCCGAAGACACCGAACTGAAGAGGAGCAGTCTTGGAGGCCTTGATCATTTCCGACTGGATCATCCTTTCCACATCCTTGGGATTCATTACAGTGTTTTCCTGACTGGGTTTTTCAGATGCTTCTGTTTCTTTCGAAGATGTTTTCTCCTTCAGATCATCTGCATTTTCCGGTTCTTTTTTTTCAGAGGAGGATTTTTCTTCCTGCGCATCAGATTCCGGGGTCTCCTTTTTTTCAGGCAGAACAGGCTTCTCTTTTTTTTCTGCAGACGGAACCTTTTTAGGAATTCCCTTTTTTCCTGATTCTGCATTCAGTATATGAAATATCAGAAACAGGTATACTGTAATAAATCTTACCAAAGCCTTCTCCGTTAAATGTATATTTTTTCTCCATGATCCTCTGCGGAATCATGCTTTCCAGAAGAAATTTACGCCTGGATCATTTTTGAACCCGGATATAAAGAATCAGTAAAGAATGATTTTACTTTTCCACAGCAGACCTGCCTGGGAAATCAAAGAAGACCTGTCATAGTGAGCTTGTCCGTGAGTAAAAGGGCGGCTTGTCTGCTCAGTGCAGAGAGCTGAAGGAGTGACAGAGTGTTCATTCATCCAGACCCGGCAGAAAATATCTGCATGCATTCCGGGACATTCTGACTGTATGCAAATTTATTTAAAATAAATATATATATATTATATAATGTATCTGTACCCGCTCTGCTTCGCTGAGTATGCTATTCACTCACCTTACGCCTGACGGCGGGGCGTTTGTGGCAGAGAGCCTGCCGGTTTGCGTAACGTGAGTTATTCAATTCTTTTTCTCAACGCAAGCTCTTCTCTTTTCTCCGGTCTTTCAAGGTACTGAATGATCGCCTTGAAAAACAGAGCAGTGTCCATTCCGAACTGTACCGTGGAAAATGCAAAACTGCTTCCGAAATAACCCTGATTCCAGATGCAGGACTTTCTGAGTTTCAAAGCTGACTTTTCCCTGTCTGCAGATTCAATTGTATCTTCCGCATTTTCATAAGAGATGATTTCCAGAAATACATACGGAACATTGTTCCATTCATCCATACGGATTTCTGCAATATTTTCCCAGTGGATCAGGAAACTGTACCCGTTCCTCCCAACCAGAAGTCCAGTCTCTTCAAATGAAATAAACTGGTTTCCGAAAAGTCCAAGGAGTTTCGAAAGAACGAGCCCTGCGCCGAATGCCGCTGCAACTGCACCGCAGATCAGAAGACCGATTTTCTGATCCCAGAAAAACATCGTTCCGCTCCCCGCAAGAAACAGCCCGACCGAAGTGGAATAAAAAATCAAAGGAGACTGAGTGAACTTTCTTCCCCCTTCAATTTCAATGGATGCAAATTCAGTACTGAGATTTTTATATGCCTTTTTCTTGGTATACAGACTGATCGAAAGCACAATGAATCCGAATCCGAATAGAAATGCTCCAGGATAAAACCGTATCCAAATTCCTGCAGCAGTAAATAGAAAACAGATACAGACACCGGCATAATCTGAGAACTTGATCTTCATAATGAAAGTATAACTGTTTCGAATGATTTGTCCAGAAGAAATGGCGAGTGGCCATATCGTTACCTGCAAATGCATTTCCGGCAGTAACTCTTGAAATCCCTGAAATATGACCCTTTTCCGAATTCTTTTGGACTGCCTGTCAGACAGAAAATCTAACCTTACCCAAGCTCCGGTTCGCTGCTGCGGATAGCGATACCGCAACGGAAAGGGGCTGAGGGGAATGCTTTACTGGGTGGATATTTTTCGGCTCAAGGTGCTTCAAAAAAGAGTTCTCACGCGAAAGACGCAGGGGTTCGCGGAGCTCCGCAAGGACGACCTCTTTCTAGTCTGTCTGCTGAGGATAGATCTATTTCTTACATTATGATGCGGTGCGACCCCATACTGATTCTCCCACAGGGACACGGGATATCTTTCTGTGGGAAATGGGAATCCGTAGAGAGTAGTCTGAGACTCGTCTCCGAAAAAGGAGATTGCTGTGTTTCAGTCGTTCAGTAAAAGAAAAATATTTACCATCCTTCGCTCGCTGACGCGCTCAGCATAAACTTCGAGACAGAGAGAACACGAAGCAGGAAGTATCATTATATCTGGGTGCCTCAGCGTTTATTGAGCGAAGCGGGCAGATAAATAGACGGCAGATGAATATAGATCAATGCAGATAATAAATAAGCAGAGCAGCCTTTTTGCCTGATTTGTCCAATCCAGCCTTCGTGTCCCATCCCTGCTCAACATTCAGACAGTAAATAAACTGCATCGGATGCCCCAATCCCTGCCAAATCTGAAATAAAAACCAATATTCCATACACTTCTTTCTTGACGCAGAGGGAAAGGGAAAAATATCATTCTCAAATAGCATAGGAGAACTATTGTGAAAAAAACTGTTTTCTCACTCGCGGGGGCTGTACTGTTCAGTCTGTCATTAGCAGCACAGGATTCTGCCTCCACGACTACATTTAAGAGCACAACCACGACTACAACTGTAAAGACGACTGCGACTGCAGGTTCAGCAAAATCGGAGACATCTGCGACGACTGCTTCTTCGAGCACCGCAACTACCGGAACTGAAGTCAGCGAAGAAAACAGAATCCCTCATCCAGATGAAATCAAACTTGATTCCAAGGACGCCTGGTTTTTCTACTGGAAGAGCGAATACAATGATGTTGTGGAAAAATGGAAATATCTCCATGCAAAATACAAGCTCCTGTATGAAAGTTATACATCCAAGAGTTCGAGCTCTTCTTTTTCCGGAAACAGGGAAGGGAGCGGAACTGCTTACAGTACTGAAATCACCAAGAATACGGAAGAAATCACCAGACTTGAAAGTCTTCGTAAGAAAGACGGTGAGACAATTGACAGGCTGAATAAGGAAATCACAGAGATCAAGGCAGACAGAGAAAAGCTGATCCGTGATTATTATGTTCTGAAGAATCAGGCTGCAGAAAAAGACAAGCAGATTGCAGATCTGACAGCGAGAGAAAAGGCTCTTCAAGACAGAATCAAGGCTCTGGAAACTGAACTTGCTGAAGCCAAGAAGAAAAGAGATGAACTTGCTGCAAAGACTGAGGGAAGAGAAACTGCTGCCCCAGGAACAGAAACTGTCACTACTACAACTGTCACAACAGAGACAGTAAAAAAGATCACAGAACTTCAGGACAGAATAGCTGTACTCGAATCTGAAAAGGACAAACTGCAGAAAGAAAAAGATGCACTGATCAAAGAAAAGGGCAATATTCCTGCTCTCGAAGCGAAGATCCAGGAACTGGAAGCAAAGATTGCCCAGATGGAAGAGGACAAAAAAAATCAGGCAAAGCAGAACTCTGAGAACTCTGATGCGCTGACTCAGCTGAATAAAAAACTGGATGATCTTCAGGCAGAAAAAGAACAGATTCAGAAAGAAAAAGATCAGGCTGTAAATGACAGCAATTCTGAAAAAGAAGATCTTCTGGCTAAATTTGCCCAGATGGAAGTGAAACTCAAACAGCTTGAGGATGAAAAAACGGAGCTGGAGCAGAAACTCAAAGAATGCGATGAGGAAAAAGGAAAACTGCAGACTGCAAATAAAGCTCTGGAAGAAACTGTAGAGAAACTTAAGACGGAATTGGCAGAAGCAGGAGACAGCAAAGAGAAGCAGGAAAAAGAACTGATCGAACTGAAAAAACAGATCGAGGAACTTCAGAATCAGCTTGCTGCTCAGAAAACTGACAATGAGGCAGCTGTAGCAGATCTGGCTGCAATGAAAGACAAACATGCTGAAGAAACTCAGAAATACAAGGATGAGATTGAAAAGCTGACTGCGCAGACTCAGAAACTGGAAGAAGCTCTCGAAAATGAGATCAAGAAAGGCGATTCCACTGTAGTCAATAAGAACGGCAATATCATAATCAATCTTTCTGATGATGTAAACTTTGCAACAGCATCTGCAGAGCTGACTTCTCAGGGGAAAAAGACTCTGGACAAGATCTACAATGTTGTCAAAAAATATCCTAACAGTCATATCAATATTGAAGGAAATACAGACGACAGACCGATCAGCACTGCAAAATACAAGGACAACTGGGAGCTTTCGACTGCAAGGGCAGTTGCCGTTGTGAGATACTTTGTGCATCATAAAAAAATGAATCCTAAACAGTTTGCTGCAGTAGGATACGGTGAATTCAATCCGCTGAAACCAAATAATTCAGATAAAAACAGACTGATGAACAGAAGGGTGGAAATTGTAGTAAAACCTATCAAAAAAGCTGTAAAAGAACAGCCTTAACATTAAAAAACCTGTCCTCCCGTCGGTGGACAGGTCTGTCTTTTTCCTCAACAGTCCGATATTCTTTCTCTCAAGCCTGCAGATTTACCTTAAAAAATTCGAAAATTGTACTATGAGGAATTTAGAATTCTGAACTGTTGTACTGTAAAAAGCCGTACAAAATCAGATTCTGAATGAGAGGGAATATGTCGGAAAAAATTCTGAAATTATCAGCTATTATTGTATTATTGAATATGTCGCATCTTTCTGCAGAGGATGTCGGTCCGAGCCCTGGAACTCCTCAGGCTCCGGCAGAAGAAAAGGAACCGGGGGACCTATTTTATTATAAAAGTGAATACACTGATCTCTGGATTAAAAAGAGAACTCTGGAAAAAGAGGTGGCTGAGCTTAAGGCAAAGCAGAATGCAGCAGATAAGAGGTCGATGGATGAGAATGCCGCGAATAAGACAAGGCTTTCTGAACTGGAAACAGAACTGGCTGCAGTGAATCAGAAGTATTCAGAACTCTATGACAAGTACCAGACTTATGTAAGAGAAAATGAAGCAAAGCTTTCCAGTATGGACAACAGTATTGTTTCCTTAAGATCCCAGAAAGAGGCTGCTGAAAGAAGATACTTGGCAGTCAAGGAAGAAAAGGAAGTTCTGGAAAGAGAACTTCTGGCAATCCGGAATCAGAAGGATGGTCTGGACAAAAATTCTCTGGCTCTGAAGGAGCAGAATGCACTTCTTGAGAAAAAGCTGAAAGAACAGAATCTTCTTCTGGAGCAGAAGAACAGGGAACTGGCAAAGGCGGAAAAAACAGCCAGGGAATACAATGAATCCATCCTGGAGAAGGATTCCATTTCGCAGGAACAGGCAATCATCTACAGGGATACAATCTCCAAGATAGAGCAGGAGAAAATCTCCCTTCAGGAAAAAAACAACAGACTGACTGAAGAAGTGGAAAGACTGAAGGAGATCAACAGGGCATATCTGCAGAGGCTGGAAGAAGCAAATGCAAGACTGCAGGAACTGGAAACTTCCAAAAGAGCTCTTCAGAAAAAACTTGAGGATTCCAAATCCGATGAGGCAATGCTCAATTCCCTCAGAAAGGAAAATGCAGAAATCAGTTATCAGAGAGATACACTTCTGAAAGAACTTGATGATATGAGGAAGAGTGTGACTGACAGAAGCGCGGAACTGGACAGAGAACTCAGCAGCCTTCAGAAGGATTACAATGCAAGAGAAAAGCAGCTGGAGGCAGAACTGGAAAGACTGAGACAGAGAGAGACTGAACTTCTGGCAGAGAATTCGAGACTTATTGCTGCAAATGATGAAATTGCATACGAAAATCTCAGACTGAAGGAACAGCTCGAATCCATCAACCGTGCCAGAAAGGAAATGGAAAAGTCTTTCGAGAATGAAATCCGCACGGGTGAACTCGATGTCAATCAGAACAAGAAAGGCGTTGTGATAGGAATTCCTCTGAATGTCACTTTTGACACCTATTCCAGCAGAATCAGACCGGAAGGCAGGAAGATACTCGACAAGATCATCAGGATACTCAATACATATAAAATAAAAAAAATTACTATCGAGGGAAATACGGACGACAGACCTGTTCTGAAAACTTCCAAGTACAGGGACAACTGGGAGCTTTCGACAGCAAGGGCGATCAGTGTTCTCAGATACCTCGTCCGGTACAGCGACATTCATCCTCGATTTATGACGGCTGCAGGAAATGCAGAGTACAATCCTCTCAAGTCCAACAACAGTCCAAGAAACCGGGCTGCGAACAGAAGAGTGGAAATAGTGGTCACTCCTGCAGTGACAAAGTAGGATTCTCATGGAAGAAGAAAAAGGACTGTTTTCAGAATTCTTCAAAGTGCTTGCAAATCTGGATATAGGAGAGGAGCAGGCATCCATTCTCTGGGAAGAGGTTCTGAAGAATGCACAGAGGCTTTCTGAAAAGGTCGGCCGAAAGGTCGGTTTCAGGGTTGCACTTCTGGACTATATGCTGAACGAAAAGCAGATCATGAAGAATCCTACTTTTGTGGAGCAGGATATTTTTGAAGAAGTGATGAGAAATTCCTTTGTGGATGAACTGACCGGGATCTACAACAGAAGATATTTCAATACTGCATTTCACAGGGAGTTCAAAAGGAGTTCCAGGTATGAGAAGACTATCTCCCTTTTCTTTTTCGATGTAGACAATTTTAAAAGTTTTAATGACAATTACGGACATCTCGAAGGAGACAGGGTTCTTCAGCTGATTGCAAAGACGCTCTCTCAGCTGTTCCGTGCAGAGGACATTGTGGCAAGGATTGGAGGGGAGGAGTTTGCTGTTCTTCTTCCGGAAACTGGAATTGAGTCTGCCCGCACTGCCTGTGAGCGTTTTGCACAGAAGCTGAAGATATCTTCCTCTGAAATAATGAAAAGGGAGATCACTGTCAGCGGAGGAATTGCTGCTTTTCCGCATTCTGCATCTACAATGGATGATCTTTATAAAAAGGCGGATGAACTGTCCTACAAGGCCAAAAGAAGCGGCAAGGACAGGATCGTTACTGAATAAGAATGCCGGATGAAAAACAGGTTCTGCATAAGTGTTTTTCTTTATGCAAGAGAGGGCAGTGAAAATATATTTCTTGAATACGAAAATGCAGTAATGCCGCTTTTGAAAGAACATACGGGTGAGCTTCTTCTCCGAATCAGACCTGACCGATCTTCTGAAGCGGATTCAAAAATCAGAGTTCCGAATGAAATTCATCTGATTGGTTTTTCAGAAGAGAAAAATTTCAGAAGTTTTCTTTCTGACCCAGTGCGAAAATCACTCGAACATATGCGGAAGGAAAGCATTGTGTTTTCGATTGTCCTGCAGAACGCTGAGACCTGCATTCCTGAATCATTTTATCTGAATAATGGTTGACAGAGAGATTTTTCAGCAGTATCCTGAAACTGTATTCAGATATGAAAGACATACTCTTTAAGTACGGCAGTATATTGGAAAAAATGAATATCCGATGCGGATATTCATTTTTAAATCAGATATTGAAACAGTTTCTCGGTCGGCCGTCTGCTCCGTTTTTTTCCGGAAAAAATATTTTATATTTATTTTTATTTATATTTATCTCTGCGGGTTGCAAAAAGAACAAGGCTGAAAGAGTCGAGGGAGACAGAGAGTCCGGATCGGCCATTACCATCAGGAACTATCAGAGAATTTCAGTGAACGACAAGGGTGAAATGCTCTGGAAGCTCAAGGCCGAAGAAACCTATTTTTTCAAGGAAGACAACAGGACAATTCTTTACAAGATTGAAGCCGATCAGCTTGAAAAGGGAAAGTCGAAGTCCAGAATGAAAGCCGACAAGGGATATCTGGACAGAAAGAATGAAATACTGAAAGTATCCGGAAATATTTACATCAGGACAAACGACGGGAAGGAACTGACCGGAGAAGAGATGGACTATAATATAGCAAAGGAACTTCTCACTTCCGACAAAAGGGTAGTGATCAGAACAGGGAAAACGGTGATTCGCGGAAGAGGACTGGAGGCAGACAACAGTCTGAACAAGTTCAAGATCATTCATCCGGAGGGTGTCACTGTGGGAACGGATAATCCTTTCAAGGACAAATGAGATGAAAAAACTGTGTGCCCCTGTTCTCTGCATCTTTTTCATTCATACAGCAAGACCGCCTCTTCTGATGCCCTATTTTGGAAAAACTCCCGTAATTGACGGCGGTACATCAGAAAAACCTAATTTAGAAAAAACGAATAAACCTAAAAAGAACATTCCTGCAGGCTGGGGAGGAGGGTCGCTGACCCAGGAGACCAAACCTTACAAGGGAATTCCGATGACTGTCTACTCTCTTTCAGAAGGAGCCTGGATTCAGCACAGAAAAGTCAGACTCACTTCCTATAAAATTGAAGTGATCGGCGAGGACGCTATCTTTGGACATCTGCACGGAGGAGTCAAAGTAGAAGATCCGGAAAACAGAATTACATTCAAGGCAGCAAAGGCAGATTACGACAAGATTCAGGAACTGATCACAATGCAGGGAAGACCGATCCTTCAGTATTATAATTCTTCGAACAAGCTGACCAAAATCACTGCCCCATATATGAAAAGATATCTTCTCGAAAATAAGACATCTCTCGAAGGAGGAGTCATTATGGAGGACGGAGAGTATACTGTCATATCGGAGACAGCAGTTTTTTATGAAAAGGAAGACAAACTTGTAATGGAAAATCATCCATTTGTTTTCGGAAAGGAAACTTTCATTACAGGAGAAAAGGCTGTGTACAATACGGATACAAAGACTACTTCTATAGAGAAAGATACTCTGCTTGCCAGGTTATCTTTTGAAGTGAAGGAAGACTCTGTTCCAGGCGCAAAAAAGGCTGAGACTGAATCGGAAAAAAAGGAAAAAGTAAGAACAGTTACAGTAATGACCGGTGATAAAATGGAATCTTATTCAGGAACTGAAACTGATTCTTATGCAGGATTTTTCGGGAATGCCAGAATTTTCAGAGAGGATTATGAATACAGCGGAGCATATCTGAAGGCAAAGGGAAAAGACTATAAAAATCTTGAAGCCAAGGATCAGGTGGTATTTACCGACAAAGTGAACAATGTACGAATGTCAGGGAAGCTTTTTGAACATTTTGAGGATGAAAAATACACTCATATAACAGAAGAGCCAAAGATAGAATTTCTGTCGAAAGAGGGCGAGGTAAAATCGACTTTGAGATGTGTGGAACTGGAACGGTTTGGAGAAAGAAAGGAAATGGTAGCTCGCGGAAATGTGGTCATTGAATCGGAAGAGTCAATCATTCGCGGAGATTATGGGACGTATTTTGAAGAGGAAAAAAAGCTGGTTGTGGAAGGAAATCCCACACTGGAAAAAGAAGGGAGCACTGTCCGATCAGGAAAGATTATCATTTATCCTGAGGAGAACAAGGTACTCCTGACTGACGGTCTCGGAATCGTTCCTGCTAAAAAATGATTTCTTTCTTTATTTTTATGCAAATACTGGTCTAATGAGCTGAGAGGGATATCCAAAATGAAAATTGTAATTCTGTCCATACTCGTCTTCTTAAATTGCGGCGGCAAAAGTTATTATCAGATCTGCAGATCGGACTGTTCCACAAGATCTGCAATCTGTCTAGTTGGGTTTCTGCCTCAGCAGTCTTCGTCAGCGTCTCAGGACACAACATCGAAAACTGCACTTGCCGCATTCCTCTGTGACGATTATTATTCTGTCTGTCTCAGGAGCTGTTACAGAACTACCAGCTCCAGCTCAAGTTCCAGCACGAGGTAATAAAAATGGAAATATTAATGTTTATTATGATTATTCTTTCTGATAAATCCGGTGAAGAAATCAGGATTCAGGATTATCACAGATTTTCTCAGGAGAACGGGATCAAGGTCGGATGTGAAGAGTTTGTTTCATCAAAGACCGCTGCAGCAAAAGTCATAAAAAAATCAGGCTATCTGAATGCAGAATTCAAATGTGTTCCAACTGAGAAGCTGAAAAAATTTCTGAATGATGCTGTCGGTACTGACTCTCAGAAAATGGAATCGAATGAAAGTGCATTAGAAAACGGTAAAAAAATGAAACTTGAAGGAAAACTTCTTTTTACTCCTTTAAAAAATTCGGCTAAGAGTGTAGATGCATACCTGGGAAAGGAATACTATATTCCCCAGAAGGACGGTGACGTAATTTTGAGACCTGGCAGGGCCTGGACTTCCGACAGACTTAAGACATACATTAACAAGAAAGTAGAAGTTGAATGCACTTATTATTCCAAAAGTCCTGAACCTTATGAGCAGTATCCGATGACAATGGGTTCTGAAGGAAATTCAGTTCCAATGAAAAGAACCTGGTGTGAGATAGAGTCTGTCAAGATTGTAAAATGAGTTCTGTGCAGAAATGGTATGCTGTGTATACCAAACCCAAATCAGAAAAAAAGCTTCAGGAAAATTTAAGGAAGATAGATATTACCACTTATCTTCCTGTTCTTGCTCAGAAGAGGAAATGGTCGGACAGAGTCAAGACATTGGAAATGCCTGTATTTCCCTCCTATCTGTTTGTGTTTCTGGACTATGAAAAGGATTCTCTGAAAGTGCTGAAAGACAGTCATTCAGTCAATTTTGTAACGACATCAGGAACTCCCTGCGAGATTCCAGCTGATGATATTGAAATGGTGAAGTTTTTTATAGAATCTTATCCTGACAAGATGAAGCTTGATCGCGAAAGGATGTTTCAGAAAGGCAGGAAAGTCTGCATTCGGTCGGGACCTTTCGCTGGAAAAACTGCAGTGATAGAAAAGGTGAAGAACAGCTATTATGTGATTGTCAACATTCCTGCAGTGAATTCTGCACTGACAATGGAAATTGCAAAGGAAAATATAGATGAATTTATTTAGCGGCCGTCCAGGCCGCTGTCAGTTGAAAAATCAGTCATTCGCAGGCATTTCGTCTGCTGTCGGCCCGAAAATCCCGGGAACCTTGATATCCAGAAGACGAAGGAACATTGTCAGCTGTCCCCTGTGATGAATCATATGATTGAATACAGTATGTCTGATCGATTTTGCCTTGCTCATTTTAGATACTATCTGTCCTCCGAATTGAAAGGTCCATTCCTCGTTCAGTATCTCATCAGTTGCTTTTTCCAGAAGATCTGTTCCTCTTTTGACACAGGCATCGAGTTCAGAAAGGATCACCTGTTTTTCTCTGATTGAATCTATCGGGGTTCTGCTTTCTGCCAGATCAAAGGTCTTAGTGCTCAGTATGATTTCCAAATAAGAAAATAAATCAGCCATATGAGCAGCAAGATGGATCAGGGACATTGATTTTGGGGTCGGTTTCCATGAACCCTGCGATACGGGTATTGATTCCAGGATTTTTCTTGTGTTTCTGTGTTCTTCCTTAATCTCTTCCAGTAGAATTTTTTTCAGTTCCATTTTATTCCTCTGCAATCAGCAGACAGGAAGAGTTTTATTAATTCAAGTGAATTTTGCGGAGTTTTTTACCGACTTCCTAGAGATATTCCAGATATTCGCAGTCCGGGTACCTGCTGCACATATGATAACTTTTGTCCTTCTTCGTGATTTTTCTGATGAGATGTCCCTGTCCACAGAGAGGACAGATGGTTTTCTCCTTTTTTATATTTTTTTTAAGTTTTTTTTCATTGCCCAGCATTTCCAGAAATTTGCTGTAAAATTCAGAAAGGAATACAAGTTTCTTCTTCTGTCCCGATTCAATTTCATCCAGTTCTTTTTCCAGCTGCGCTGTGTACCCGTCTTCAATAATGGATGAAAACTCTTCTTCCATCCTTTCAATTACCCTCTCACCAAGATCAGTCGGATGAAGGGATTTTTCTCTTCTTTCAGCATACTTTCTTTTCAGAAGCGTTTCGATGACTGATGAATAGGTCGAAGGTCTTCCGATTCCTGTTTTCTCCAGTCTGTCCACCAGTGAGGCTTCTGTAAACCTGGGGGGAGGCTCCGTTTTGTCCTTCTTCATATTCATAATCTTCGAAATGAGAATATCATTTTTTTTCATCTGAAAATCATGATATTTCTCTGCAGTTTTTTCCCTTCTGAAAGCCAGATAGCCCGGATCAGTGCAGAATTCCTTTGAAGCGGTCAGGGCAAATCCTTTTGATTCTGCGGTCCACTTATATTCCCTGTAAACGGCCGGAGGAAGGAAGCTTTCCAGAAATCTGTTTCTGATCAGTGAATAGATCTGCAGCTCATCCCTGGAAAGAGTATTTGAAAGTTTTTTTTCATCCAGATAAGGATTTACAGGCTGAATTGCCTCATGGGCATCCTGTGAGGATGCATTGTCTTTCTGTTTTCTGAAGAAAAAATCAGTGTATCCTTCGGATTTAAGATAACTCAGTGCCCTGTTTTTTCTCTCAGTGCTGACTCGAGTGGAATCTGTTCTCATATAGGTGATGAGACCGCCTTTTTCCGTTCCGCCCTCATAGAGTTTCTGTGCAATTCGCATTGTTTTGGCAACAGGCATCCTGAATCTGGCATATGCCTCCTTCTGCAGAGAGGAGGTTGTAAATGCAGGAGGGGGATATTTTTTAATGATTTTGTCATTTTGTGAAATGATTTTTATTTCAGCGGGAGGCATTAGATGCGCATCTTTTCCGCTTTGAATTTCGGTCAGTCTGAATTCTGAAAGGATTCTGTTCTTTTCTTCTTCTGTAAGTTTTGCCGAGGAAGGATTATTTTTCTGAACGAATCTGAAAAGAAGAGGAATGCCGGATACTTCTGTCTTAAGACTGATTTCATAATAGTCTTCAGGAATGAATTTTCTGATATCTCTTTCTCTGTGCACTATCCATTTCAGAGCGACTGACTGAACCCTGCCTGCAGAAAGTCCGCTTCTGATATCCCAAAGTCTAGGACTGATTCTGTATCCGATAATTCTGTCTGCAAGCCTTCTTGAGATCTGAGAATCTACAGTCTCTGTTCTGAGTTCAGAAAGGTTATGAACTGCACCTCTGATTCCTGATTCAGTAATTTCAGTGCATCTTACTCTGAAATATTTTCTTTTTCCCAGAAGCCTCTGCAGGTGCCATGCAATTGCCTCGCCCTCTCTGTCAGGGTCAGTTGCAAGATATACAGATTCAGATCTGCCTGCATCCGCTTTCAGCTTTTTTATCAATGCAGATTTTTTAGGAAGCAGTTTCCATTCCGGCTGAAAGTCTTTTTCGATGTCTATCCCGAATTCACCTTTGGGAAGGTCTGCCACATGCCCGAAACATGCGGAAACAATGAATTCGGAACCGAGAACTTTCTGAAAAGTCTTTATCTTTGCGGGTGATTCAACAATCAGAAGTTTCAATTCAGTCCGTATTCAGTAGTTTTCTTTTCTGCATATCTGTCTGTCATTCCTGCAATATAATCACAGATGATCCTTTCCCTGCTTTCAGTATTTCTTTCTCTGTAGGACTCAGGAATCTCAGAAAAATTTTTCTGGAAAAAATAAAACAGCCTTTCAATTATTTTTTTTCCGTAGTCTGACTTGTTTTTTACTGCAGGATTCTGGTACAGTTTTTCGTTCAGAAAGCGTTTCATATTCAGAATTTCTGACTGCATTTTTTCTGAGTAATTTATAATTCTTTTTCCATTACGCCAGAGTTCTGAAAAATTTTCTCTGCTCTGAATTTTATGCTCCTGAATCTGGTCCGATATGTTCTGAATCAGATCAGTCACCATTGCATTCATCACGCTTCTCAAAGTTTTTCTGGTATGCAGTTCCGATCCGTTCTCTCTTTCAAATGCAGATCCTTTTTTCCAGAAATAATCCCAGAGAGGAATTTCGGAAAGTGTTTCAGTACTCAGAATTCCGCTTTCCAGTCCATCTTCCATATCATGTATATTATATGCAATTTCATCAGAATAATCGACAATGAGCGCCTCCAGACTCGGTCCATTTTCATTCCTCAGAATGAGAAGGTCTGAATCTTCATAAGCGGCTCCGTGTTTCAGCAGGCCTATCAGAGTCATTCTGCATAGATTGAGTCCTGGAAAATCTGAATATCTGTTTTCCAGTTTCTGCACAATGCGGAGCGACTGTTTGTTGTGTTCGAATCCGCCGAAACTCTTCATAAGTTCTGAAAGAATGTCCTGACCGGCATGACCGAACGGTGTATGTCCCAGATCATGACAGAGGGCGATCACTTCTGCGAGATTGTCATTGAGTCCTAATGCTATGCACACTGTTCTGGATACGCCTACGACTTCCATTGTATGAGTCAGTCTTGTTCTGAACAGATCACCTTCTGAATTGATGAATACCTGCGTTTTGTATTCCAGACGCTTGAATGCGCGACTGTGATATACCCTGTCTCTGTCCCTGTGCAGTGGAAGCCTGTAAGGGTGAGGTTCTTCTATAAAAAGTCTTTCCTCGGATTCTCTGTTTGTGACTGCAAGCGGAGAAAGTTTACTGTCTTCTATTTCGTAAAGTTCTTTCAGGGTTCTCATTCAGCCGATGATTCCCTTGATTGAATTATTTTCAATTCAATTTATTCTGACTTTAGGCACTTGTATACAGTTGAGCGGATCAGAGAGATACTTTTACGCCATAGGTCAGAAAATTGGATCCGCAGGGAGGATCAGGAGGGCAGAATGTTCCCCAGATTCCGGATCTGTGGTGGATTCTGACGAATACCTTTGGCTGCAGACTGATTGAAGGAATTCCATAGTCCAGTTCAAACATCAGATAGTTTAAAAATGGTCTGGATTCAATGTTTTCTGTATTGAAGCTCCCTCTGTCCCATCCTTTTTTTCTGTTTTCCAAAAAAGGATTTTCACTTGCCCAGGAAAGTCCCTCCCCGAAAGCAAAACTCATTGGTTTTAAGATCAGATTTGGAATTCTGGCTACCAATACACCGCCAAGTTCCGAATGATTCATTTCCCCTTTGTGCTTTCCTAAGAGCCCCTCCAGTTCCAGATTCAGTATTCCCAGCTTCTTCTGCAGATCATAATTCAGTCCTAAAACACCTATGTATGATTTCTTATAACTGATATCACCTTGAGTGGAAATCGGAAGCAGGTCTGCATTGATAAACAGTCCTCCTGAGGCAAGGAGCCTGTATCTGCTTTTAGAGTATTCCTGTTCAGATTTCAGGTTTGATGAGCAAATGATGGCAAAAAGGAAGAATAGTGTTTTCATAGTGTTCAATAGAATTAGACAGGCAGAATACTTCATAAGATCTTTTTTTACATTGATCCAAGAAAAAACGGATAGCACATTCCTTTTCAAAAACTGAGGGCTTCAGAATTCTCAAAATCTCCAATCCAAAAACGACCCGTAAAAAAAGCAGCAGTCATTCATCCTATTGGTCGCTTTTCAGAGTGAGATTGATGCCGATTCATCGATCTAATTGCAATCTCTCTGTAATTTCTGTTTGTTCTTTTACTGTCAATAGCACTAGATCGATTCGGCGATTCGATAACTGATTAATCCGATCCATTCTTTGATTGAGATTGTACTTGTGTCGAGTGCTCCTATGGAAGGAACGGCAGTGTCCCAGTTCCAGGTCCAGTACAGTGATTTATAATCTGTCGGAAAAATCTGAATTTCAAATCCTTCCTTTTCAAAGACAAGCAGTGATCTCTTCATATGAAATGCGGAAGTGACTAGAATGATCTTTTTCATTTTCTTTTCTCTCAGTATTCCAGCACTGAAGACGGCATTTTCTTTTGTGTTTCTGGACTTGTCTTCGAGCAATATCTGATCCTCAGGAATTCCCATATCTGTGAGAAACTTTTTAGCTGTTCTTGCTTCAGATACATCTCCTTGGAAAAGAATCCCTGATCCTCCCGAAAACAGGATATATGGGGCTTTTTTCTGTCTGAACATAATGATGGAATCTGTCAGTCTGTCGGCAGTGCTCAGAAGTTCCGGTTTTTCCCTGTGAATGGAAAGCGGATTGATCATTCCACCCAGTACAATAATTGCATCTGCCTTCTCTATTTTTTGAAAATCCACTGCAGGAAATTCATCTTCCAGACTTCGAATCAGAATCTGACTGGTGTAAGGAATAGAAAAAAAGGTCAGCAGAAGAATAGGGGTAATGGAAAGAATTTTATTTCTTGTTCCTTTGATCAGGAAAATTGAAAAGAAAAAGCCGCTCAGAATGCATAAAGGCAGAGGAAAAAGAAGTATGGTCAGTATTTTGGAGAATAAAAAAAACAAAGGGAAAAACTGCGAAGTCTGGCTTCGCAGTATGTTAAATGATTATTTTGTAGGAGGTGTAGGCTGTTTGTCTGAGCCTGACTTATTTGTATTTTCTTTTGGAGCTGCCGGTGCAGGCTCGTCTTTTGGTTTGTCAAGTCTGTTTGCATCTGGAACAGATGCCAGTCCTCTTTTTACTCTCTCACCTTCCAGTTTTTCAATGCTTCTGTTGATATAGTCTACATCAGCATATTTCATTTTGATCTTGCCGTTTACTTCATGAGCAAAAATCTTATTGTGCATATCTGATGCATCTCTTCTGAAAGAAGCTGGAATTCTGTTGTCAAAGATAGGATTGATATGAGCAGGATAAACAAAAGGATTCAGTCTGTAATGATTCTTTACATTTACATTTTTTTCATCCTTGATTACATCGGAAGCCTCATCATTTTTTTCCTGCAGATAATAATTGTCATTAGGATATTTCAGACGGAAGATATTGATCGCAGCCATTCTGGATTCACGGCATCTTGCGATTACATTGAAATACATTTCTATTCTCTGTTTTCTGTGGTCAGGAGTCAGTTTCTGGTGTTTTTCCAGATTCTTTTCAATTTTCAGAGCTTCCAGTTTTTCTGTCTTTGCCTGGCTCAGGAGTTTATAACCCATTGCAGCACTGCCTTCAATTGCATCCTTGTTCAGAACATAGTGGTAGTCCTTAGGATTGTAATCGCGGACATGTTCCCCGGCCTGTCTTGGAGTTCTGTGAATAGGGAAAATTGCTGCACCCCTTCCGCTTTCAACGGAAATATCTACCACATCTCTGTCGTTTTGAGGAGGATTTCCGTCCTTTCCTTTCATATTCTGATCTGCATCACTTCTCATTTCCATTGCAGATTTCAGAATTTCGTCTGTACCTTCAATATAGTATTGAGAAAGTTCTTCCATCAGCTGTTCAGTGTTGATCTGAGCTTCCAGAAACCTTCTGTAAGAATTAATAAAACGGCCTTCATAGTAATACATTACACCTTCGAGATAAAGTCTCTTAATGGCGTCGTATTTAACGATTCTGTCCCCTTTGGATGATCCATCGTCTTTTGTAACGATATCCAAAGGATTTACATCCTTATTGTCTTTATCCTTGCCTGGATAATTCTTTACCATCGGCTCAAGTTGTCTCAGGTAATTCAGCAGATCTACTCTGGTTTCCTGAGCCTTGGCAGTAACAGAAGTGGCATATATATGGTTCATTCCCAGAAGGAAGGTTGCTAAAATGATCAATTTGTTCATTGTCTTTCCTGCTATCACAAGATTCTTATTTTCTTAAGTTGAAGGCAGCACACCTGAATACAACTCAAATTTCTATTTCGGCAGATTTTATCGCAAAAAAAAGTACATTCTTAAAAAAGATTCACCTGAGATTTCTTTCTCTTCCATTCCATCAATATTTCGGCCGGAATTGAGTCCTATTCTGACTGTAATGATATTAATTCTAAGTACCAGTTTTTTGATTTTTCACTGCTTTGAATGATTTTTTTTTCGGGCAGAATAATGGCCGAAAGTCTTCCTCCAAAACCGCACCCAGTATCTGTAGACCAGTTGTTTCCTGTATTGGAGACTGTTTTTACTGAGATATGGCCGTGTATGACTGTCTTTGTTGTCAGTGAGAAATAATCGGTTTCGCAGAAGCTTTCACAGTAGTCGTAGACAGTCTGTTCTGACAGAGATTTTTTCGGATTCAGTCCTGAATGAGAAAAAATATAATCTTCTGTTTCGTATACAAACTGAAGCGCAGATTTCATCCATTCAGCACTTTTTTCAGATATCTTTTTAGCATCTAAAAGAGCTTTTCTAGAATCCGTATCGGTCAATCTATCTAGACATTCCAGAAATCGAAGTTCATGGTTTCCGGCCAGGAAAATACCTTCCGTATTTTGAAGAATTTGCAGAACTTTTTCCGGTTCCGGACCTCTGGAAATATAATCTCCTAAAAATACCAGTGTTTTCCCCGGGAAATGACTGCACTGTTCTAGAATATCCAGAAGCAGATCAGGATGAGAGTGAATGTCACCTACTGCAATGAAACCTGAAATTTTGGATTTAGTTTCGATGGGAAAGAATTGAGATACAGAACATACCCGCAACTGTCCGAAGACAGCTGCGGATTATGTATGAGCGAAGATTAAATTATTTTTTAACCTTAATACCGAGAGAGTTGACTGTGTCCATATTGATTACTTTATCAATATCAACCGGCAGTCCTTTGGACTTTTGGTAATCGTTCAGGGCACTGAAAGTTTTGGAATCAGCTTTTTTATCATCAGTATTTCCTGAATCAAATCCTGCTGCTTTCAAAGCTCTTTCGATTTCAGCCATTACTTCAGGAGTAGTGTTGTTTTCGCAAAGAACTTCTTTCCATTCTTCTCTTTCCGGTTTGTCCAGAATAGACTTGGTTACTGTTTCAGTCACTGCAGGAATTACAGTTTTGTTCTGTTTTTCCGGTTCAATCAGTTTCTTGATTTTTACAGTTTCAAATTGAGCAGGTACTTCCACTTGTCTAGTTGTAGCAGGAGCCTTTTCTTTCTGAGTCTTGACAGTTGCAAATTCTGCAGGAATCACTTCTTCCTTGACACTTGCCGGAGTCTTGATAACTTCTTTTTTGATTGTTTTGTATGTAGGCGGAACTTCTACAAGGCAGAGAAGATCACCGTTGGCATCTTTTCTCCAAGTGGAATATCCTTCCTTGTCTACAACCTTGTCCTCCACTGTTTCGAACTCTGCTGGAATTTGAACAAGTCTTTTGGATTCAGGTTTTACAAGAACTCTTTCTTCTACAGTTTCATAGACTGGAGGTACAGATTCAGTATAGGAAGATGCAGGTTTTACTTGAACTTTTTCTTCAGCGTCTTCATACTTTGCAGGAATGATCTCAATTGTTTCAGAAGCAGGTTTTTTTACGATTTGGTCAGCAATTTCTCTGTAAGTTGCCGGTATAACATACTTGCGGAAACACTGTCCTGGTTTTGCACTAGGAAGAGTTGCAGAAGGTCCTCCGCCTTGCTGATCCACTGATCTGAGATTTACAGTTTCCTTTTCAGTTCCGCCAGCAGATCCTTCTCTGGATGAGGAAGCCGGTTTTGAAGCTGTTTCTGTGCCCTTTGCAGGTGCAGCTGTTTCTGTGCCTTTTGCAGGTGTTTCTGTTCCCGCTGAATCAGTTTTAGGTGGATCTTGCTTGTCTTCTTTCTTTTGGTCAGAACTGCAGTTTATTGTGGCCAGCAAAAATAATGCAAAAGCTGCCGCTGTTAATTTTTTATTCATACATAACTCCTTCGCCATACAATTTTATTTGCACTGATTGTTTTCGTAAATAGTTTTTCTCAAAAAAAATGAAAAATGAAAGTCCTTGAATTTAGACGGCGCGAACAGAACTTTTAAGAAAAAAATTGTTTCTGATAATGAAAAAGCAGCGGCCGTTTCGTCCTGCACTGTTCAGGGAATGCACTTTCGGTGTCTTTATTATGCCGAATGTGAAAGTTTCAGTTGTTACCTGAGGATTTCCCTGGGTTTTGATCCTATCTGAGGACCGATGTATCCTTTGTCTTCGAGCATTTCAATGAGTCTGGCTGCCTTGTTGTATCCTATTCTCATCCTTCTCTGCAGATAGCTTGCACTGGCTTTTCTTTCCATCCGTATGATGTTCCACGCTTCTTCCATGGATTCTTCATCGGCGTCCGCAAATTCTTCCTTGGTTTCTTCTATTTCCAGATTTACATCCACATAAGATGGACGGAAGAATGTCATACTTTCCGCGACTACCTTTTCGATTTCTTCTTCCGAAATATAAGGAGCCTGAATCCTCTGCAGGTCGGGTGCTGAAGGCGACTTGTACAGAAAATCCCCTCTGCCGAGAAGAGTATCTGCGCCCATATAGTCCAAAATGATTTTTGAGTCTGTCTTCTGTGCCACATGGAAGGCAATTCTGGCTGGGCAGTTTGCCTTGATGAGACCTGTGATCACGTCCACTGAGGGTCTTTGGGTGGCCATCACAAGATGGATTCCCACCGCTCTGGACTTCTGGCTGATTCTTGTGATGTAGTCTTCCAGTTCTTTCCCTGAAACCATCATCAGATCGGAAAGCTCATCAATGAAAATGACCAGATAAGGCATCTTTTTATATTTGCTGAGAACCTGGGAATTCACCTTTTCATTGTATGCGCGAATGTCCCTGCATTTCAGGTCGGAGATGGTTGAATATCTGGCTTCCATTTCCATTACTGCCCAGGCAAGCGCCTTTGTGGCTTTTCTAGGATCAGTAATGACAGGCATCAGAAGATGAGGCACATTTTCATAAAGTGCAAGCTCCACCATTTTGGGATCAATCATTACGAAACGCACTTCATCGGGAGACTTTGTAAAGATCAGATAACTGATCATTGAATTCATACAGACAGATTTCCCTGAACCTGTAGTACCTGCTACGAGCAGGTGAGGCATTTTGTTCAGGTCGATTTTAACTATCTCTCCTGAGATACTGTCCTTTCCGATGGCAATTGTCAGATCCTTCGGATTGTTTTCATCAATGGATTTCTGACCGAGTATGTCGCCTAAGTACACATTTTCTCTGTACTTGTTCGGCACTTCGATTCCTATTGTGGATTTTCCGGGAATCGGCGCAACGATACGGATGCTTTTTACTGCAAGATACAGTTTCAGTTCATCTGCAAGGGAAGTGATTCTTCCCAGTTTGACTCCAGGAGGAGGGGTGAGTTCATACCTTGTGATGATCGGTCCTTTTTCCCATCCTTCCATTTTGGATTCATAGCCGTATTCCTTGATGATCTGCTGTATTTTCATGGAAACATATTCTGCTTCCATCTTGAACATAGGATTCGGTTTTGCATTCTGGTGGCTTGTAAATATTTTTTGTGATATTTTATATTGCGCTCTCCGGAGAGGAGCCACCTCGGGAATGGTTGTGCGTATGAAAGGCAGTTTCGGCTGTTCCGGTTTTTCTGCCGGCATGGAAAGGTAGGCAGTGTTTTCTTCTTCGCCGGGATCTGAAGAGTAAATATTCTCTGAACTGATGTTTTCCTCTTCTGCTTCCATCATCCTGTCGAAAAAATTATCTGCCTGAACTTCGGCATCGGATGTTTCCTGTTCATTGAAATTGTACAGTTCCTGAAGTTCTTCCTGAGTGATCAGATCGGGGGAATCGCCTTCCAGTTTTTTCTCTTCCCAGTTTTCATCCGTCAGTGCAACTGCTTCCATGGAACCGGTGTCTTCTTCTGTGAAAGGGGAGCTGTGTATTTTTTCGAGAAGGGATCCTTTGGTTTCTGCAAATGGAATGCTGATCGGTTCTTCCTTTCCGAAATCGTCAAATATGCTGATTTTAGGGGCTACGCTATCCTTGTCTTCGGATTCCTTTGCCTTTGGAACTGTTACAGTGGCGACTGTGCTGAATTCGTCCTCCTGAGTTTTCCTGCTTTTCCAGATAGGACGAAAATCGAAAATAGGCGACTTGGGCTTTTTCTCCGCGGTTTCCTCCGTTTCCGTGATGACAGGATATTTTCCGGACAGAGATCTTTTTTCCATCCAGGGAATCTCTTTTTTAAACTGCTCCGCCTCTTCCGGTTTCGGAGGGATGGCATCATCCGGCTTCAGCCATTTGAATATTTTTTCCCGGTTTTTTGCAAATACAACTTTCCAGTATTCTTTGTTGATTTCCTTGGGAGACTCTTTAAGAATCAGAAGACCTCCGAAAATCAGAAGTGCGGCAGCGACAAGGATTCTTCCGGAACGGCCTACCAGGAATTCCAGGAAGGAGGAGAGCATAAATCCGATTTTTCCGCCACCGTCTTTCAGGCTGATGATATTGGTATCAAATACATAGAAAAATACACTCAGCGCAGTCATCACGATCAGGCCGGCCGCTGCAAGCTTGCGAATGTCTGCCTGTCTTTTCTGGAAAATGATCAGTCCGGACAATGCAGAAAGTGCAGAGATGAAGTAGGATGCCCGTCCGAAAAAATAAAAGCAGATATAGGAAAAGAGATATCCCAGTCTTCCGAAAAGATTATTGGCTGTCCCATAGTCTCCGTCATCGTAAGAAAACAGAGAGAACCCGGCAAATATGGAAAGGAAGAAAAGCAGGAATGGATAAAACGGCTCCAGTTTCTGAAAAAGACTGATTTCATTCCCCTGTTTTTTTCCCTGATTTTTTTTTGCTGCAGGTCCCGCCACGTATAGTTCTCCATTTCTATTTTCGGAATGCTTTCTGAAAAAAAACTAAAAAGAATTTTGATCCAGTTTGGAAATTAGACCGATAATCATCACTTTTCCTTCCAAAAAAGAAGAATTGCAGTGCAGATAAAAAAATGTACCGCAGAAAGAATCCAAAGAATCGGCCATGCTTTTTCTGAGAATTCCTGCAGATTAAATTCCTCTTCCGGGAAATATTTCAGGCAGAAGATTTTTTCGGAGAGTTTTTTTGCATTCGGAGTCTTGCCGTATTTTTCGGAAACATTGTATTCACAGGCATTCAGGAAACCGGAGAGATTTTTTCCGGGATTGTTTCCCAGATCTTTGTAAGATGAGAACGGGAAGGAATTGATGAATCCGACAGTCTCCTCATTTGTACTGTTTATGACAGGAAAAAAATGCAGAGTGTAGGAACCGCCTGAACTGTTTTTTTTCGGTGCTCTTGTGTAGGTGACAGAGAACGGCTTTTCGGAAAGGGTAAATTCTCCGCCGAACCGTATCAGTCCTTTAAACCGTTTTTCTGAACTGAGAAGAGAAGGGGAATATTCAGCTGTCCCATGGTCTTTCAGAAGAAATCTGTAGTCAGTCTTCATCAGAAAGGCAGCGCCGTTGTACAGGAAGCTGATGATTGCGGGTGAAAAGAGAAGCAGAACAGGAAGCATATCCTCTGCTTCGTCTCTTGAAAAAAGAAGAAAGCCCAGAAGATAGAAAATTAAACCGGGTGACATTGTAATTAAAAAATATATCGGCAGTCCCCAGCCAGTATCCATTAATCCATTTTTGTCAAAATGAAAGTAGAAACTCTGAAACAGAAATACAGCAAGTGCTGAACCGGAAGAATAGTAAAGGACAGACAGGATTCTTTTCATGACTGTATTATCGGCAGAAAAGAGTTTCTGAGAAATGATCTGTCATCGAACAGGAAGATTTTTTTGACGCAGCAGGCACAATGATTTTAATGCGATTTGACAAAGCTGCATCGGGAATCTGAGATATCCGGCTGTGAGAAATAGTATTTTTTAATTATAATATAAATGGCTCCTCAGATTTCTAATCTCGCAAGCAGGAAAACCGCTGCTGAGCCTGTGCATTGCCTTGAATGATTTTGCGGGAAACACTTATTCATGATGAGCCAATCCGCCGATTGATTTTCCCGGGTTTGCCTTCACCGACACCGAAACAGTCCATGGATATGCATCAGCACATTATTTTTAATCTGCTCATAATTTATTCTATTTGTCCCGGAGAGTATCGTCAGCGAGCGCTGCAAAAGCATTCATTACTCTCAAGTCCTTTGTTTTCAGAAGCCAGTTTCTGTTTTTCATGTAAAAGAAGCTGCTGAATTAAGCAGCTTCTTTTACAGCAGGGTGCGCTCTCTGGAAAATTTTTTCCGAATGAAACTGTGAGGGTATCTGTCAGATCATTGCTTTCCTGCAATCTGCATCTGTTCGATTATCCGAAGCCGGTTTTTCATATCTGCCAATTCCTTCTTCAGTGCTTCATTTTCCTGCTGGGATGCACTTCGTGGAGACGCACCCTGTTCGGACGCACGGCCGTGCATCCTTACTGAGGCCAGTTCGTCTGACAGTTTGCGGACAGCAGTTTCCAGTTTCTGACTTCTGGATTTTTCTGTTTCCAATGAGTCGGACATTGAACGCAAATACTCGTTCGTTGTGCGGATCTGAACAGTCTGCTTCTTGAAAGCCTCCACCAGAACAGGAAGAATGGTCTGGTAGGACACATATAAGTATCCTTTATTATCTTTGAAGACAGTTTCCGGCAGAACCTTTTCCACTTCCTGACCGATGAATCCGAAGTCCTTTC
>DAORDI010000024.1:0-33600 GCA_035345895.1 Leptospiraceae bacterium | reverse complement strand
AATCCCTATTTAGCTTCTGATGAAAGATAATTTCTTGATTTTTTCAACAAGTCTATTATATCTCAGAAGAAGGAAGACTTAAAAGCAGGACATTCAGGAAACGAAAACATCTAAACTGATTATTGATCCGCTTTTAAAGCAATGTGCCGGGATGATAATATTCTTTTTAAATCAGTGAGATGTTCTTAGAGAGTATTTGCAGAAAGACAATTTCAGCGAAAACAAGCCTTGGTATGCATTCAGGATGTGTTTTCAGTGCTTTTCTTTCAGAAAAGAATGAAAATCCAAATTCCAGAAGAGCAGTCGACGTTTGGGTTCGGCAAATGCATACTCTGCACAGTGAAAATATCCCAGTGAGAAGTTTAAAGTTTTTTCTAATGATATATTCATTATATGCGAAAGTGCGGCTCTCATCGTGCCTGCATGAGACAGAACAAGGATTTTTTCCTCTTTTCTCTGAAGAAGTTCCTGAAGAAACGCATTCACTCTTTCAGACAGCTCCTGAAAACTTTCCGAACCGCCGGGGCGGAAACTGAGCAGGTTTTTCGACCACTCATCAAGTTCATTTTTCGGAACATCATCCCATTTTCTGTTTTCCCATTCACCGAAGTTCAGTTCTTTAAGTCTTTCATCTGTGATGATTTCATTCTTTGGAAAGAGAATTTGAGCCGCCTTGATGCATCTCTGCAGCGGGCTTGAGAAAATCAGCTCAAATTCAGATACACTTGGAGAAAGTTTTTCCGGTTCCGCTATTTCAAGATCCGTCTGACCGTAGCAGAAACCGAGCGGAATCTTCGGAGCCGGATGACGGAGAAAAAGAATTGTTTTTTTCATTATATTATATCCCAAGAGTCCAGCAGCTTCTGCATAAGAATTTCCGGGTTTGAGGAAACTTTGTATTCTTCAAGTCTCTGTCTTTGCGACCTCAGGATGCCTTCTCTGAACCCGCTGTCTGTAAGGAGTTTTTCGAGTATTGATGAAATCAGAAGATAGTTTTTTTCCTTGAAAAGGATTCCGCTTTTTCCGAGTGTTTCTGAAATGGCGCCTGCATCGAATGCTGCAACCGGAATATCATAGTAAATTGCCTCAAGAAGGGGAACACAGAAGCCCTCATGTTCGCTCAGACAGAGAAATGCATCTGCTTCGGAATATTCTCTGAAAAGATCCTCCTGTGAGGCAAATTCCAGAATTCTGACATTCTCGGACAGTGAGTAGGATGAGATCAGCCAGTCCAGTTCATGTCTGTACAGAATGGATTCTCTGGAGGTGAATCCGACCAGCCTGAATTCAAAGGGGATATCCGTATATTTTCTGAAAATATGAGCAGCCTTCAGAAGGTCTGTCTGCTTTTTGTTGGGAGCAATCCTTCCGACAAAAAGAATTTTCTTTTTGCTGTCTGTATTTTTTCCTAATTTTTTATAATTATAAAAATTCAGTGCAAAAGGGAAAACTTCGGAGTTTTTGAACCCGGCTTCAGTCAGATCCTTTCTGTTGAATTCGGATACAGCAAATGATTTTCTGAAAATGTCCCTGAACTGATGAAGCTCCTGTCTTCCCCTTTTCAGATAGCCTGCCAGTCTGTAATCGTAAGGCTCGAAAAAGCTGTGAGGAGTGACGTTATGATAAATCATAAATTTTGGAATGGAGCTGTCCATATTCAGAATGAAATCAGATACTCCTGAGTGAATGGAGTGATGGTAAATCACTGCAGTGGCCCTGTCTTCCTTCCAGGATTTGTATTTTCGGGCACCTGCAGAAGATCTGGCATTTGTTCCGATGTTTTCTGAATAAATTTCACCCTTGATTCCTTTTGACTCAAAGAAGTTCTTCAGATACAGCATTTCATTGCTGATTGCATCCCCCGGATTGAATCCTGCAGAAAACTGATCAATTCTGATTTTATTCATCTTCCAGTCCAAGTCTCCACAGTGCTGTTCCGTGCAAACGATATTTCGATGCAAGTGCGGAAAGTTTTTCTCTCAGTTCCATATCGGAAAATACAGTGACCGCTTTTTTTCCTTTTTGAGAATGCCGTATTTCAATGCAGCCGGAAGGATCTCTTTTCCAGTCTTTTCCCTGCATAAGTCTTTTTCCCTGTCCTGCAGAAATGACAGAATTTTTTTCCGCCCAGGTATAGCCGTATGCAGGAATTCCCAGACGGATTTTTTCCGGGGCAAATTTTTCGAGGGCGCTTTGGATGTTTTTTTCCGCCCAGGCCAGGTCTGTCACACACCCGGCTTCGGTAGACCGGTCATGCAGATCATATGCCATAATGATGATTTCATTCAGACTGTCTTTCAGCGAATTCAGACTGTGCAGACCTTTGAATCGAAACTGAATTTCAGGAAAAACAGCCATACTGATATGGAGATTTTTTTTTCTCATTGTCCTGGCTGCCTTTTTTACAAATTCTGAAATCGAATCGGAATAATGATTCGGTATATTTTCTATATCCAGATGTATCCCATGATATCCTTTCTCCTCAGTATATTTCAGTATGTTCTCTGATGTCTTCTGGAAAAGTTCTTTTCTGTTCAGAAACTGCTCTGCTTCTTTTGCAGATCTGAAAGTCAAAAGCGGATACATCAGAAAGTTTTTCTTCGGGAAAAGTTTCTGAAGCCTCTTTCTTATTTTTTCAGAAGAGACTGATGAGCGAATGTTTCCGCGACTGTCGAGGTAAGATCCGGTAAAAGATAGAACATTAAAGGACGAGAGTTTTTTAATGAGAATACTGTCTTCTGTTTCAGTCAGATAGTCAGACAGAAGATATGCCCATCTGCTCTCAGCTGCAGTAATTCCGAAGGAAATAAAGATACTTACAGTAAAAAGAACAAACTTCAGTTCAGAAAACAGTCTTGACACCGAAAACCAGTCCTTTTGTTTTTTCCAGAACAGTTGCCTCGGCAAAGATTTGAACCTTCCATATGTCAGCACTGATTCCGAACACCGCAAATCCCATTGTCGACTTGTCTTTCCTGTAATTGATCAGATTCACATCCAGATACCCTTCTTTGTTCAGAATTTCTTTCAGTGAACCCGCAAGGGACGGATACAGAAGGGATGCCGCCGCAATCTGGGAAGGATCTGCAGAAAGTCTCAAAACTCCTCCCCTGTGAAACCGGAGATAGGAATCAGCTGAATTTGCATTGATTCCAAGTCCTCCGAAAACCGTAAGGAACTGAAAAAACTTTGCCCCTGTCCGAAGATCAGCAGGGAATGATTTTATATTTACACTGTAATTAAATTCTGAATTTGCAACCCAGGAGCCTGCGAACGGTCCGATGATAAAACTGCTGTTTGCGTTTGATGTTTCACTGATTCCCACGCCGAATCTCTGGATATTTGCACCGATTCCTGCAGTGATTCCCATAAATTGGAAAAATTTGGTACCCGGTTTCGGCATCATTGCCTGGTATCTTACTGAGGCACCGTACTGAGTCAGACTGAATGAACCGGTCAGTCCGATTCCTTCAGGTACATATCCTTTAAAGTCGTGAACACCGAATTTCATATTCATTCCATGCAGAAAGATATGAAATCTGTTCAGAATGTTGATTTCCTCCTGTTCTTTTTTTTCGTCCTCTTCTTCGTCATCATCCTCGTCCCTGTCATCCTCATCGGAAGGATCTTTTTTTCTGACGGTTTTTTCGAACGGGCCGCGTCGAAGAAGCCAGCCGAGATTGAATCCGGCAGTCAGTGTGGGTGAGAGAGATACTCCTGCACTGGGCAGCCTCAAAACTCCAATATCTCTGTAGGCTACAGTCAGTGTTTCTTTGGTCCTGTATGCGGATGAAACTCCGACTCCGAACTGAAACCTGTTTACAATACCGAGTCCGATCATGGAGTTTCCCATATTTGAAGCTGTACCTGCCTCGTTCATTGAATCCATTGTCTTGTCCAGATACTGAATTCGAAGCTGTTCTGGAAATTCATTCATCTGCTGCTTCAATGAGCCCGGGAGTGCATCGCAGACCGCTCCTGTGCAGGCTGTCTGGGAATTGACGCTGCTTGAGAACAGTAAAAGCAGAAAGGCAGTGAAAATGAACATAGTATATAAGACGGTAAGACGGAGGATTTTCTGGTCAAACCAAATATGCAAATTTCGGGGGCTGTCATGGTATTGAAGTCTGCAGAGTTTCTGTTTCGAAAAACATCCATTTCCTCAGCGAAGACGGAGCTGAATTGCCTCTTATTCTGCTTGAATTGTAAGAAAGGGAGCTGATAATGACGTTAGTTTACTGAGTAATTTCTGTGAAATGATTTTCGGGGCTGAATAGATCTCGTTATATTTCATCAACTGGAATTTCTGCACATATTAAATATAATATGATGAATCACAGTGAATTCGGTCGGGTCTGCTTGAGTTTTTGGAGAGAAATACTGCATAAAGGAAAATTGCATGAAAAGTTTTATGAATAAGCATTCAGTAAAATTTATGAATAACCCAGGTTCCAAACCTGTTTTTGAACAGAAACCATTTACTTGTTTCATCAGCCGAATTTCTGCTTCAGTTCTTCGGCTGATCTCATTCTCATTCTTTCTCATAACTGTTCTGTATTTCGGATCAGATCTTCAGGCGGATACAGTTGTACTGAAATCAGGAAAGGCGATGGATGGGAAGGTTGTATCCCAGACAGCGGATACTCTGACATTTACTGCTGCAGGAAGTCCTAAAAAACAGATTTATCCTAAAAAGGAGATATTCCGTATCCTGTATAACCCTACCAAGGAACAGAGAACACAGATTATCAACGAGGCCCTTCTTTTCCGCAAAAGAGAAATTGCAAAAGAAAAAGATCCCAAAGCAGTGGATGATGAATTCATTCGGCTTGAAGAAGAAAGAACAAGACAGGTTGAAGAAAGTCTCACTTCACTCCAGGTAAAAAAAGAAGAGCAGGCTGAGGAAGTGGAAGTGCGTCTGGAAAGAAGAATAGCACAGCTGGAAGAGAGGCTGAAGGATGCTGAATATTTTCTGGAACTGAATACTGACTGGAAGGACTATTACGGGATCAAAAGGAATAAATGGGACATTGTATGGAGATCTGCTCTGATTCCAGGCTGGGGACACAGTTATGCAAAGAATAATTTCATAGGCAACGTCTATTTTACTACTTTCTTTTTCAGTACGATTGCATACCTTGCGGCAGGATCTGCCCAAAGAACTGCAGAGAGCACACTGAACACCAAAACCACAGATCTTTTTCTGATCCGTCCTCTTCTGTACAGTGCCGTTCTTGCTCAGACAACATCAACTGGTGTTTCCACGTTTTCTTCAACCCAGGTAACTCTCATCAATACATACAATGATTTTCAGAGACTCAATGATTACAGGAAGCTGAAGAATGCAGTTCATTCTGCGGAAACAAATCAGAAAACAGCATTGAATCTGGTTGCAGGAATTTATCTGATCCAGCTTGTTCATGCCTATTTCACAGGAAAAACCTGGGCATCCAGGGAAGTTCTTCCAGAGGCCAAATCCGGATGGAATTTCCAGTATCTTCCGCAGTTTAATCCTATGGCTATGGCCAATAACGGGTTTCAGGCTGAATTGAGGTACTTCTGGAATTTCTGATGCAGATTGCCAGAATGCTCAAGTTACTTATATTATTTGTATTTATTATAAGTTTTCAGAGATGCACAAAGAAAAAATCCTCCCGCTGTGATGCAAAAACAGGTGTCTTAGGAGGACTGTTTCTTTATCTGAACAGCTGCGAGAGAGGGCCTTCTTCACAGACTGATCAGCTGAAAAAACCTTTTGCTTCCACATCAATATGGAACAGACTGATCCCGGCAGATGCTGTCTATTCAGACGTTTCAGATGCAGTGTCCGGTGATGCAGCTGCATTCCCGACAGCAGTCGGTCCGGATATTGTTGCAATATGTTATACTGATCCTGCCGCGCCTGCAGTAAAAGTGGAAAAGAATATCGGCTGGGATTATCCAGGAAGAGGAATGAGTTCCGGACAGGTACAGTATACAAGACAGCTTTCAGCATCCTCCTGCGCAGGGCTTTCCATGGTGAAAAACGGAAATGGTCTTTTTGCAATCGTGGATATGAAAACAGGAAGTGCAGATCAGGGAGTGGGGGGATGGAGATGCAATGGAGGTTCGATTCTTCATCTTCTCCCTGATTCGACGAAGGCCCATATCAGCAATGTAATTACAGGCGACGGGCTTCAGGGATACGGAAGGGGATCAAGTCTCCCTTCTCTGGGAGGGGTGATTCTGCAGGGGGAAATCAGTTCGGGGATCAATCATGCTGTTGCAGTTACTCTTCCTCAGACAAGATTTTCCAAGACAAAAAATTATGTATGGCCTGCATCCTCTGCAGACAGCATTGCATCCAATCCTGATTACGGGTATCAGGGTCCGAATACATCGTACACTATGGGAACGCTTCTTGCAATTCCCAAAAACACTGATATCAGTTCACTGGGACTCTCTACGCCTCAGGCAAGGCAGCTGGCATCGGCTGCGCAGAATTACGGATGGTACATTGCGGATGCGTCCGGTTATGCGAAAGGAAAGATTCCTTCAGTTCAGTTTGCGATGGAGGCCTGGGCGGCGAAAAATGATCTAGGATTCACTGTGGACTACAGTACTGAAAAAAACAGCATCGACAAGTCCAAGCTGGACGATTCGCTTTTTACTGCAGATATTCAGAAAATTCTGAAAAACCTGAAGGCAGTGACTTCAAATACTCAGTAAGTTTTTCTCTGAACCGATATCAGTGTGATATCATCCTGCTGAGGGCCTATTCCTAAAAAAGCAAATACTCTGCGGATGATATTGTCTAAAAAACTGGGAGCAGGCAGATTTTTCAGTTCATCTGCCAGTGCAAAAAATTTGTCTTCTCCGAATTCTTTTCCGTCCGGGTTGATCATTTCATATATGCCGTCAGAGAAAAGACAGAGTCTGTCGGAATTGCCGAAATTTTCCTCTCTAGTGCCGTATTCTACATTTTCCAGCACACCAATAATCTTGCCTGTGCTTTTCAGTCGGATCTGCCTTTCGGAATTGTAAAGAATTTGATCAGGATGTCCTGCAGAGGAATACGAAATGATTCCTTCCTTCAGATCTATGTCCAGAATCAGGCAGGAAAAAAAAGAATTCAAATGAGAATATCTTCTGAAATACCGTGTATTTAAAATTGTGAGTATTCTGCCGGGAGGGAGAATATAATCCTTAATGCTCAAATATTCTGAGTGGATGGACATAGTCATTAGTGCCGCCTGAATTCCGTGACCGGTTGCATCTGCGAGAAAAATTCGTATTGTATCGTTTCTCAGTCTGTGTACATCATAGATATCTCCTCCGACTTCACTTAGAGGGTGGTATCTGACTGAAATATCCAGTCCTGCCTCAAGATCCAGGTTTTTGGGAAGAAGATTTTTCTGAATATTTTTTGCAGTGTTCAGATCGGAGTGAATGATTTCAAGATATCTTAAAAGTTCAGCATTTTTCTGATTTACTTCATTTTCCAGTTTCTTTGTCTGAGTGATATCAGTGGATATTCCGTACATTCCAGTAATCTTGCCGTTTTCATCTCGGCGCGGTTTTTTTACTGTCCAGTAGTATTTGATTTCTCCCGTTTTTATCACATGATTCTTTTCTTCTTTTTCTATTGTCTGTCCCTGATCCATGACAAGCCTGTCGTTTACACGCAGATCATCGGATTTTTCCAATGAAAAAAATTTACTGTCGTCAAACCCGATGATTTCTTCCAAAGGTGCATCGAAGAGTTCCTTCACAAGCCTGTTTACAAAAATGTATTTTCCTTCCAGATCCTTGATATAGATATATGCTCCTATATTGTCCAGAGTGGTCTGGAGCACAGTCACCATATTTTTCAGAGAAATGAGTTCATTCATGAAATCGTACATAGCGCGAGAAAGGACATAATATATATGTCTGAATAATCAGTAAAGAAAAAAATAATTGAAAAAGCTTTTCGGAGCCGATCTTCCATATTTTGATCTCTGCTGAAAACAGCCGTCCTAAGGCAAAAAAAACAGGTAAGATGAAAAATCGGAAATAAAAATGCCGTTTGATTCAGAATGGATACAGTGTATATTATGAAAACTCTGATTCATCGAATTATCCATTTTTTCCTTCCTCTCAAATGCAGAATCTGCGGTGACAAGGACAGGATGAGTTCTCTTGCCGGGATCTGCAGAGGCTGTTCCAGGGGAAAATTTGCTTTCAGAAAAAGGAAGGGTCTTTGCAGCACCTGTTCCGGAATTCTGACCGATGCAAAATGTGAATTCTGTACAGGCAGAAATGTATTCTTTGAGAAACTGGAATATATTGCAGAAAAAGGAGAATTTGAATCGGATCTGATTCGCAGACTGAAATTCCATTCTTCCCCCGAGATCGGAAACCTTTTTCTGTTCAGGCTTGGCGGAATTTCCGGAAGGCTGAAGACAGTTTCCGATGAGTGGAACATCTGTTATGTTCCGTCTTCTGCAAAGACAAGAAGAGAAAGACCTTATTTCAGTTTCAGCTCCGTGATGAATTTCATCCGTAAAAAGACCGGGGCAAAAACTGTTCCTGCGCTGGAGAAAAAATCAAAGGAACTTCAGTCAGGGAAAAGATTCAGAGACAGGTTCATTCATGCGAGATTTTCCATGCAGATTCGGAGCAGATTCAGAAATTCCCTTTCCGGGAACTTTCTTCTGATTGATGATGTTTTTACTACGGGGGCTACACTGAATGAAGCGGCCAGAATCTTAATGGAAAACGGTGCAGAAAAAATATACTGTATTGTTATGCTTAAGAGTTTTATCGAAGATAATTAGCAGTTAAAACACATTTTTTTCAGAAGGAAAAGAACTGTCTTTTACTTCAAAGGAATATGCATTCAATGCATTCAAAATCACAGAATTCAGGTCCGCATATTTTTTCAGAAACCTGGGATTGAAAGAAGAATTTATTCCCAGCAGATCATAAAGGACGAGAACCTGTCCGGAAACATATCGACCGGCGCCTATCCCGATAATGGGAACGTCTACAGATTCTGTCATTTTTTTTCCGAGATCTTCCGGCACCATTTCCAGCACTATGGAAAATACGCCCGCTTCCTGAAGTTTTTCGGCTGATTCAATGATTCTGTCCGCATCCGGTTCTGTCTTTCCCTGAACCTTGAACCCTCCAAGTGTATGAACTGACTGAGGCGTCAATCCTAGATGCCCCTGTACAGGGATTCCGGCTTCAGTCAGCTCCCTGATAATATGGAGAGTTTTTTCAGAGGCTCCTTCCAGCTTGACTGCATCAGCGTCAGTCTCTTTCATGATTCGACCGACGTTTTCTATTCCGGATTCCACGGATACCTGGTAGCTGAGAAAGGGCATATCGGAAATGATATACTTGTCCGGGGCACCTCTTCTGACTGCCTTGGTATGATAAATAATTTCATCCACAGTGACAGGCAGTGTCGACTTCTGTCCCTGTACAACCATTCCGAGAGAATCTCCGACCAGAACTGCATCTACGGAACTTTTCTGAACAACAGCTGCAAATGAAAAATCATAGCAGGTAACGACAGAGATCATCTCTCTTTTTCTGTAAAGCTCTCTGAATTTTTCAGTAACAGTAATTGCCATATCAGATCAGATCCTTTTCCATGATTGTTTCATTATAACCCTCGGTGTATCTGTATTCGACTCTGCTCATCAGTGTTTCCACAAGATACACGCCGAATCCGCCCTTTCTTTCGCCTTTCAGGTTTGCTTCGAGGGAAGGTTTTGGGACTGCAGATCTGTCAAACTTTGTTCCCTTGTCTCTCAGTATGATAATTACTTTTCTGTCTTCAAATTTGATTCCGCATTCGAAAGTCGGATTCTTAGTCGGACTGTCTTTGTAGGAATGCATAATAATATTTGTGGCGGCTTCATCGCAGCAGAGCAGAATATCTTCAATTACGGTTTCGGCTGTGATCCTGGTAACGAGGACACTTTCTATAAAATCTCTCAGTTTCGGAATCTGGATATTTGCTGCCGGAAAAGATTTTCGGAACTGGAAATCATTGTTGATCTTCAAAATGAGCACAGTGAAATCATCAAACTGGTCCTGTCCTTCTGAAAAGTTTTTTATGTCCTGATAAACTTCTTCTATGATCTGAGACGGATGTTTGTCCTTTCTTTTTATGATCTCAGATACAAACCTATCCAGTCCGTATTCTTCTTCTGCCCTGTTTTTTTCCTCCACGGCACCGTCAGTGTAAAGAACAATCAGGTCTCCGTTTGCAGGGGTAAATTTACCGCCAGTATATTTCATTGCAGGTACTACACCTAAAGGAGCTCCGCTTCCTTTTACAAGCTCATAGGTTCCGTCATTCTTGATCCAGATCTGATCATTGTGTCCTGCGGATGCAAAGCTGATTTCGTAATCTGCAGGATCATAGTGTATGTAAAAAAGAGTCACAAACATCCCTGACTGAGAGTCCTCATAGATCAGTGTGTTTGCTTCCTTCAGAAGATCGCTCGGAGGCACATTTCCTGCACGGCTTAAAGTGCGGATGATGGAGGAGCTCATAGCCATAAAGATGGCTGCAGGCAGACTTTTTCCGGATACGTCTGCAATCAGAAATGAAAACTGTCCGTCATCATATTTATGAAAATCGTAAAAATCACCTGAGACTTCTTTTGCCGGTACTGACTTGACTCCTATCTCGAAGTTGGAACCGGTAGGGAGCTTTCCAGGAAGAATATTCGTCTGAATATTTCTTGTGATTTCTATCTCCTTTTCCATTGCCTTCTTTGCGAGCATATTTTCATTTAATTTAATGTTTTCATATCCCTTCATCATCTGTGAAGAGATTGTCAGGAGAAGACGGATCATTGCCTGATCATAATGTGTCTTCATTGTATGAGACGTTATGGAAATTGCACCGAAAGGTTTTCCTGCACCGTCATTGATCGGCAGAATCAGGAATGCGCCTGAAAGGAATTCCCTGTCCACCCCGCTTTTCAGAACTGCTGAAGATTCATTGATCAGCCTGTTCTCTGCAATGGATTTTACAATCAGCGACTGACTGTCAGAGATCAGTCTGGAGTTTTCGAGCCTGCTGTTTCTGAGAGCGATGCATTCAATAAAACGCTTCGCAGGATCTTCCAGAAATATTGCAGTAATGTCCGATTTGAGTTCACGTGCTATGATATGAAGGGATTTCTTCAGAAGATCAGTCACAGTCTGTGATTCTGCTACTGCCAGTCCCAGTTCGAAGAGACCCGCCAGTTCACTCACTCTTTTTTCCAGGTTGAGATTTGTGATTTCCAGATCTTCTAGCAGTCTTGTTTTCTGAATCGCAAGCGCTGCTGCTCCTGAAAAACTCAGGAAGAGGCTGATATCGCTGGCATTGAAATTGTTCCTGTCAATCGTATTGATTGCTTCCATTACCCCGATGACCTCATCGTTTGCAACGAGCGGAGTAGCAATAATGTTTCTTGTGACAAATGCGGATGCCTTGTCCACCACCTTGTACACCCTGTCATCATTCTGAGCATCATTGATGATCATCGGTTCTCTGGTGACTGCCACTGTTCCTGCAATTCCTTTTCCCATCGGAACCCGGATTTTGGAGATTTCTTCCTCTTTCTCTCCAGCCACTATATGAAAATAGAGTTCATTTTTGGCCTTGTCCACAAGGAGTATGGAACAGGATTCTGTGCGGAATACAGTTTTGACCGATTCCATCACCTCAAGGAGCAGTGCTTTCAGATTCTTTGGAGAGTTGATGAGACCGGATACCCGGATAATTTCCTGAAGCAGATATTCCAGTCTGTTGTTTTTCTGGTAATTCTCTGTAGAATGCAGGAGGAGCAGGAGTGATGAGGAGAATCGAAGATAAATCTCTTCCTGTTCCGCAGCATAAGACGATTCACAGAAAAGCAGTACGAGCGTCTTGGAATACACTTCAGCCAGTTCGAAATCAGAGATGGAAAAATTTTCAAAGTGGTTCAGTCCAGAAAGTACAATGACTCCCACATCCAGAAAACCGTCCGGATCTCCTAAAAAACAGACAATATGAGATTCTGCAATTTCCCGTCCCTCAAGGACTTCTTTCTTTTTTACCAGTCTTCCTTTTCTTTCTCGGAGGCCAAGTTCTGCCAGAAACCTTGTTTCTTCCGTATTACTTCCTACAATGGCATCCTTCAAAGTCCCTTCTGAATCCAGAAGATACAGCACCTCGTTCTGTGCTCCCACAAGATTTGCAATCTCTGAGAGAATCAGTGAAAGATTGTCTTCCAGCTTTTCCAGTCTGGGAAAATAAGCGGTTGCTCCTTTCCCCTTTTTCAGAAGTGATTGAAGGCTGTCTGCTGACACTTATTTCAGATTGAGTTTCAGGGACTCTTCCCTCAGTTTTCTGTTCTGAAGCTCCAGCTCCTTGATCCGCACTAAAGCTTCCATCAGTTCTTCACGGGAAATATTGGACACGATATCGGAGGCTTTCATTGTTTCCTGAGCGTTTTTCAGTTCACTGGAAGCATAAGACAGAATAGATTCATACATCTTAATGATTTCATCTGCATTAGACAGTTCCTTTTCATTGAGACGAAGCACCTTTTCGTATCCTTTTATAATGAGTTTCATTTCCTCATTTTCTTTCTTCAGCTTTTCCAGATTATCCTGCATATCCTCTTTCCTCCAAGGAATAATTGTGTTTGACTCGACAAACCTGAGTTAAAAACTCGTCTCAGGGGGACGTAGCTCAGTTGGGAGAGTGTTTGAATGGCATTCAAAAGGTCGGGGGTTCGATTCCCCTCGTCTCCATATCTTCCCTAAAAAAGCATAATTCTATATTCCCTCATGATTTCAAGCAAAATCAATCATAAAGACATCCTGGAATTTGAAACTTTTGGGGAAACCTCTGGTTCTTCAGTTGTATTTCTGGACGATTTCTTTCAACCTGAAAAAAGATCTGCAGTCCGTTTTTTAAGGGACTTTCTCGCAGAAAATTCAATGATTCATTACTTTCATTCCTGGGCGGGCAAGGAGTTTCTTGTACAGGATTCGGAGGCCCTTCAGAAAACTCTCGAGAAAATGGAATCTGTGATCACTTCTGTTCCGCGAAAAACCTGCATCATAGCCAGGGGATATTCTGCGGCGGCGGCACTTTTTCTGGCAAATTCCATTTCTTTTAAACTGAACAATATCATTCTGCTGAACCCTGTTCTTCTTTTTCAGAGGCAGAAGACAAAAGAGCCGCATATGCTTCATTTTACGAAATGGTTTTTTGAGGACAAAGATCCTTTCTGGGATATGTTTGAAGCCCCGCCTTACCTGGAGTTTTTCAATAATTATCTCGACTGGGTAAAAAACATTTCCCAGATGGAGCAGACAATGCAGATGGCCTGCGCAAATCTGGAATCAGGCTATATCCGCGACCCTTGGCTTTTTGCGAATGTTCATCCGGAAATTAAAGTTTATACCTGGGACAGGGCTCTCAAAAATGACCCTCTTGGAAATCCTGAAAGCAGAAAGTTTTTATACTTTATATATAAAAAAGAATTAGAAAGAAATACAGCAAAAAAAGACTGATTTTGCAAGTTTCATCTGTTTCATCAGATCGGCTCCCAGCAAATCCCCTGAATGTTCTCCGGAAACAATCAGTATTCTTTTAAGCATATCCCGTTTCTTTGTCATAAAGTCATATCTAATATATGGAATGCATTTTACTGATTTTTGTATATTAATAAATTGGTAAATAAATGCATTTAAGAGCTTGGCCTTGGAGAAAAATGTGTCAGATATCCCATTCCCCTATGAAGTTCTGCCCCTCTGCTCAGTTTATGTCCGAACGGAAAATCTGCATTGGTATCATAGAATTGGGCTCATTTTCAGCAGAAAAAATACAGGATATTATTTCATTCTGTATGCATATTTTAAATGGATAGATAATCAAATAGATAAAAAAGATTCCGATCTTTCCCGCTTGAAGGATTTTCTCGAAAGACAGAAAAAAATTATATTTCAGGGAAAAGATCCGGAAGCTGAGGAAGAGATTTTGGGGAGGGAGGCATACAGGCTCATCAGTGTTCAGGAAAATAATTTTCTGAAAAATGCTGTGGAAAAAGTCTTCAGCAGTTTTTCCCTGGATTTAATCAGAAAAGAAAAAAAATTTCTGAAAAAGGATGATCTGGACAGGAGAATTGAACTGATCGGTTCTGCTGCGCTTGAGCTGACAGAATTCTGTTTCGGAAAACCGGGCTGCATCAATGAAAGTCTGAAAAGAAAAATGGCCTGGCTTTACATTCAGACAGATATGCTGCTTGATTTTGATGAAGATATCGAATCCGGTTATATAAATATCAGTCTTGAGGAAATTGAGGAATTCGGCATTCAGGATGAAGATTTGAACGGAGAAAGACCAGGCCCACTGCATTCAAAGCAGTTCAAGGATTGGATGAATAGGAAATGCAGGTGCCAGCTGAAAACTGCAGAGGAGGTTTTTGAGGATATGAAATATTTAAAATACTCATTTTTATATTTTTTTCTCAGGAAAATGTACCAACAAAGACTGAGAAAGATAAACAGAGCGTCTGCTTTGTATCAGTGAGAGACAAGTGAAAACTGAAATCCTGATCTTTATAGGTCCGACGAATGCAGGCAAGACAACATTTTCAAAGAAATTTGAAGAACTTGGTTATGTATGTTTTCATTATGACTGCAGGTACAGAGACAGTCTGCACCTTTCAGATCAATATGGAAATATTCTGAACTATATTTTTTCAGTTCACAGCGATATTCTCGGAGAATTTAAAAAATATAAGAACAGAAGTATTGTTTATGAAGGAGTTCATTTTCTGTTCAAGAATATTCTGTGCAGTGTCCTGAACTCTGTCAGAGAGAGAGAAATCAGCTTTATTGTATTTGATTTTCCATTTCAGGAACTTTGGAAACGTCTGCGGGCAAGAGTAAGGGATCAGAACCGCAGAAAATACAGACTGCAGATGTACTGTCTGCTTGCAGCAACATGGCTGCTGTTTAAAATCAGTAAATCTGCCTACTGCAGGCTGATCCCTCAAAACAGTCTGTATTTTATCAGATCTCAGAAAGACTTGGATGAGTTCTACATTCGATGCAGGAACCGCTGATCTGACGAGGACCTAATTAATGAATCATTCCTTCAGATTGTTCTCATTCAGTTCAAACTCCAGAAGTTCATCGTCCCAGTGGGCATAAATTACAGTCTGATTGTAGGGAATCAATTGTCCTATCTCATCTGCATCTGCTGTTTTGATCTCAAAAGGATCTTCCATAAGAACCTCTGTAATTTCAGAACCTTTGATTTTTTTTGAAGCAAAGAAATCTGTTGTCCAGTTGAAAATGAATTTTCCTCCTGTAGGAAGTTTTACAACTGTGGGGGCATAACTGTTTCTGATCTCCTCAGCACGAGTTGTTGCATAACGCACTTTTTTGGAAAGTGTATGTTCGGACGGAAGGATTTCTTTTACATCGTTCAGGAAAATAAGCTCCCGGTCTCCGTCGGTTTCAGGCAGTACCCTTCTGAATTCCAGAATGCACATATCGAGTTTTCTTCCGTCTTTCAGAATGCATCTGCAGGGAAAGCGGATATATTCCGATCCGTTTGTATAGGCATCCGGAGGAGTCGCACCGATTTCTTTCAAAACTTTTTTCTGTGCTGCAGTGACTTTCAAATCCATCGCATCCCATTCTGTAAGCTTCGGTACTGAGTTGTCCGGAATAAAATCCAGGCTGACATAATTGGATTCCTTGTTTCTCGGATTTGGCAGTTTGAGCCAGCGGCTTTTGCACTCTGGACAGGAAACCAGATCACCGAATTTCAATTTCTTTTCAATCTGAAAAGCCTTAATAAAAGGGTCACTGCTGTCCCAAAGGCTGTAACTCGCAGTATCCGGCCTTCCGCAATGACTGCATTCCTGTGCCTCACTCTTGTTGTGGTCTTTCTTCTTTTTGTTGGACATGCGGGATATTTTATGCAGTGTCTGTTTTTGTAAAGAAAATTAACGTAAATTCAGTACTGAGTGCAATGAATTTCTCGGCCTGTGCGCATTCCATTTGTCTTTGCTTAAGTGAAGGGTTTTTTAGCTTAGGATAAAGAATTCATTCCCCGGATTCTTTCTTGCAGAAATGAGGAATGATTATTTTCTGTACTTGTAATGAAACCGCAGAATCCTCCTCCTATGAGCATCTGGAATCTCTCAAGCCTGGGAACAGAGTTTGGAATTATTATAGTAGGGTTCATCCTTGCCGGAAGCTGGCTGGAAGAAAGATTTTCCTTTTCTCCCTGGGGAGTAATGGTCGGCGCTCTGCTCGGTTTTGGAATAGGAATATTTCATTTAGTAAAAAGGACTGATGAATTCAACAGATCAAATGAAAAGAAAAAAGATCCTTCCGATTCTGCTCCTTAGCATTGTCATCATCACTCAGTTCTGTCGGAGAACGGATGCAGTTTCTGAGCGTGTATGGGTAATTGGAATCCCCTCCGATCCTTCTTCTGCCGATCCTCTTTTTGCAGCGGATCTGACCGGGAGAAAACTTGCTTCTCTTGTTTACAGAAGACTTGTAATGAAAAATGAGGAAGGTGTATTTCAGCCTGATCTCGCTGATTTCAGAAATGAGCCGGACGGATCTTCTGTCTTCACTCTTAAGAAAGGTTTTCTGAAATCGGATGATGTCATCTTCTGCCTCGGCAGGGGGAAGACGGAGAAGTCACCTTTCAGGTCGATGTTTTTATCATTAAAAAATATAGAAAAAATAGATGAGGTCAGCTTCAGAATCGTTTCTGAGATCGGACAAAATGAAACTCTCTCACTTCTTTCCTCTTCATACTCCTCCATATACTCGGAATCTGAGTACAAAAAAAACAAATCCTTTGTCTCTGAAGGTCTGTACAGGATCACTGAGTGGAACAGGAATTCGGATCTTACTCTTCTCAGAACAGAGTCGGCACCGAAGGAATATCCTGAAACTGTCCGGCTGAAAAACGCTTCCAACAGCTTTACCTCAATTTATCTTTTTGAAAAACATCAGCTGGATCTTATTAAAATTCCTTATTATTTCACAGACAGACTTTCCGGGAAGGGATCAGCTGTTCAGGTAAAGGGGAGATCAGTGCAGTATGCCGCAGTCAACTGGAGAAACCCCTGCTTTGACAGAAACTTCCGGCTGGCACTCAATCATTCAATAGACAGAAAAAAGATCATGGACAGGCTGTTTCTGGGGCTTGCTGAGGATACAGTGTATTCCTTTCCGAAGAAATTTGCATCAGGTCTTCCTGAAATGAAATTTGAATACAGTCCTGAACTGGCAGGAAATTATCTGAAAAAGTCTGCCTGTTATCCTGAAATACTGCAGAAGCCGCTGAGCTTTCGAATGAGGGCAGACGATGAAAACAAGGCCAAGGGTCCAGTCATTCTTCAGTATCTGAAGGATCTTGGACTGAAGGTTGAGCTGGAGATGATGGAAAAAGCTGCCCTTTACAGAGAAAACGCGGAAGGGAAGGGTGACATTACACTTCTGACCTGGTACTCTGATAATGATGAATCAATAGATTTTATAGATCCTGTATTCTCTTCAAAAAGTCTTGGCGGAGGAGGAAACAGAAGTTTTTTTGAAAACGAGGAGATGCAGAAAATCATTGAGGTTTCTGCAAAATCGGGAACCTTGAGTCTTCAGAACAGAATCCGGGCGGCAGAGATTCAGGAGGAGAAACTTCCATGGATTTATCTCTGGTCCCTTCATGAAAATTATCTGATTTCAGACAAGCTGAGAAACAGTCCGAGTGCAGGAGGATTTATATTTTGAATGAAGATATACTGAAAATATCACTACCGAAGCCGGATGAAGTTCTCAAGGAAAACCTGAAAAGAAAAATGGACAGCAAGACGAAACCTCTCGGTTCTCTCGGAAGGCTGGAGGATGCTGCAGTGAAAATTGGAAGCATATTCGGAACAGAAACTCCGGAGATTCTGAATCCCACAGCTCTGATCTTTGCTTCCGATCATGGGATTGCAGAAGAAGGAATCAGTGCCTATCCTCAGGAAGTCACTTACCAGATGGTGATGAATTTTCTGCGCGGGGGAGCTGCAGTCAATGTGCTCTGCAGAGAAAACGGAATCCGTCTTGTTCTGACAGATTCAGGGGTCAGGTTCAAATTTGCCCCGGACCCTCGTCTGAACGACAGGAAAATCCGGGAAGGCACAAGAAATTTCAGAAAGGAACCTGCAATGACTCTTGATGAGCTTTATCCTGCACTGAGCATCGGGAGAGAACTTGTCAGGACTGAAATCGAATCAGGATGCAATACATTTCTGTTCGGTGAAATGGGAATCGGAAATACATCTTCAGCGTCTCTTCTGACCTCGATATATCTTGGAATGGAAATCACTGAATGCACAGGCAGGGGAACAGGACTGAATGATCTTCAGCTGATTCACAAGCTGAAGGTTCTCGAAGAATGCAGAAACAGATTCAGCGAAGGAACTCCTGTACAGGTTTTTGCAGAGTTTGGAGGATATGAGACTGCAATGATTGCAGGAGGAATGCTGGAGGCGGCCTCTCAGTCGAAACTCATTGTCGTGGACGGATTCATTGTGACTTCTTCTCTGCTTTTTGTCAGGGAACTTTATCCTGAAATAATGAATTTTTGTATATTTTCTCATGTTTCCGATGAATATGCCCACAAGTCGGTTCTCAGCAGAATCGGTGCAGTTCCTCTGCTTGATCTTTCGATGCGGCTTGGAGAGGGGTCGGGAGCGGCGGCGGCTCTTCCTCTTCTGAGAAATGCACTGGCACTCCTGCGTGATATGGCTTCATTTGATTCGGCAGGAGTATCCGGAAAAAAATGAAATTTATCCTGCTTCAATGGAACCTGTTCTGCACTTCAGTCATGTTCCTGAGCAGAATCCCTCTGTATCCGACGGAATTCAGAGAAGAGTATCTGAATGAATCAGCCGGATACTTTCCTCTCACAGGAATGCTGATCGGATTTCTTTCAGGTTCAGTTTATTACGGAGCAAGTTTCTTTTTTTCGACGTCGGTCTCAGTGATTCTTTCGATGTGCTTTTCCGTGCTGATTACAGGTGCGTTTCATGAGGACGGGTTCACTGATTTCTGCGACGGGTTCGGAGGAGGATACGGAGACAGGGAGAAGATCATTCAGATTATGAAGGATTCCAGGATAGGAGCTTTTGGAACGGTGGGAATATCTCTTCTTCTGATTCTGAAATGGCAGCTTCTTTCTGAACTGCCTAAGGATAGGATATTTCTGTCTATCATAAGTGCACATTCTCTCAGCAGAGCAGTTCTTCTTTATTTTCTCCGTACAGATGAGTATGCAGCCGAGAACGGAAAATCCAAGCCGATGGCAAAGAAGATTTCCTATTCAGGACTTCTTTTCGGCACGTTGATTTCTGCCGTTCCTCTTTTTCTTTTCCGTAATGAAAAAATATTTTTATGTATCATCCCTTTGACTGTATTCAAGATTCTCTACTCCTCCTATCTACGGAAAAGACTGGGAGGATACACAGGGGACTGTCTGGGAGCTGCTCAGCAGATCGCAGAGGTGCTACTTTATATGAGTCTGCTGAAACTTCTCTGATTATCTGGTCGGCTCTACCCAGATTTCAATCAGAAAAGTGCTGATCAGGAGATACGGCAAGGTGATGAATCCGAACAGTATGAAGTTTGTATTCGCACCTATCATAATTGCTTTCCAGGTATCCAGTGTCAAAAATGCATTTCCTGCTTTCGGAAAATAAAGGATTGCAGACTGTCCGATATTGAAGAGATACACCAGAAACACTGCAAGCAGAAACAGTTTCTGAAATCTGCTTCTCCACATTCCTCCTGCCAGATAACCCTGCAGAATTCCGAGAAGAACTGCAGGGAGCAGAAAAAGATAAGCGTACTGAATTTTCATTTCGTTGCGGAAAGGATATCCCAGAAAGAAAATAATGAAAATGACGGAACACAGAATGGAATTGATAATAAATCCCTGTATCATTTGCTGCTTCCTCCGCTCGCGAAAACTCTTCTGTAAAGATCGGATTCCAGTATATTCTTTGGATCGAGTTCATTCTTGATTTTTTTGAATTTATCAATAGTCTCTTTTCCGAAGACTTTTTCAGCGATTTCAGGACGCAGAGTAGAATCCTTTGCAAAATAAAATCTTCCTGAATGCTTCAGTACAATCTCATCGAGTTCATATGCCATTTTCCATACGGCATCCTTCGTTTTAGGACTGACAGGAAAGTCCAATGCCAGAGAAAATCCGTCTACACTGTGAGTAAGAAGAAAGTCATCTTTTCTGTGTTTTTTGAATACGGCAAGAAAGGATACAATTCCTCTCTTCTGACAGTGGGTGAGGATTTCCTTGTAGGCATTCAGAGCGGTTTCTTTCGGAAGAAATGTCTGGTACTGAATCATGCTTCCAGGTTTATAAATAAATTTCCAGTTAGGGACGTAGTCAAGAAGAAATGCATATTCAGCATGTCCCTGCTTATAAGGCTTGGTCAGAAGTCTGCTGGCAGTGTACTTTGCATAATTGATCAGTCTCATTCCCAGCTTGTTGGAAAAAGGAGACATTAAAACCCACATCCAGGATTTTGGAATCAGATAAAACAGTCTGGAAGGAAGATGCTGATTCTTCAGTTTGATATTTTCGGAATAATCAGGGTCCTGTCCTTCTGGAATATAATTAGCCTTATGAATCTGTCCTCTCCCTAATGAACTGCCTGATCCGAATGCATCAATCCATCCTACAAGATAATCCGAGCTGGAATAATTTTTTTCAAAATAGTCCATCATCTCTTCCAGATTCTTTGTAGGAACCGGAGTGACGGCCATTTTCCCTGAATAGATTTTTTTCAGTTTTAATGTTACTTCCAGGAAACATCCGAGCATTCCGATTCCGCTGATTGCAGAGTAGAAGAGTTCCTTGTTGTCCTTCCTTGTGCAGGTCAGTCTGTCTCCTTTAGGGGTCAGAAATGTAAATTCAATTACATGGTCTCCGATGGGACCCTGAACAAAATTGTTCTTCCCGTGAATGTTCATGGAGAGTGCGCCGCCGAGAGTCGGCATCATTGTTCCGCTGACTACCGGAGGCCAAAAACCTTTTTCGATGGCAAACTCCCAAAGCTGCTTGATTGTGACACCCGACTGTGCCTTGATTGTGCCTGTCTGTGCGTCCCAGCCAGTAATCCGGCTGTAGCCTGAGATATCTACAATGACGCCTTTTCCATTTAGAGAAGCATCACCGTAGCTGCATCCGCCTCCTCTGAAAGTAAGCTTCCAGTTTTTCTCATTTGCAGCCTTGAAAATTTCTGCGATGTCCTCTTCTGAAGCGGGACGGAGAACGGGACTCTCTGTTTCATGGGTCATTCCCCACGAAAGGACTTTCTCTGGTTTGGGAAGTTCAATTGTTTTCATAAATCAAGTCCATATCGCCTGTGCAAAGGGAAATTGTAAACCATTAAAAACCTGTGAAATTCGGTTCAGATCAGGCAGTTTCCGTCTTCGGAGAAACCCCTCTGACCCTTTTGTATGCCTTGGAAAAGGAAAATGCATTTGAATACCCGACTTTTCTTGCAATTTCTTCGAGTGTGTAATTTTTTTCCTGAAGAAGTCTTCTTCCCTTCTCAATTCTGACCCGGGAGAGATAATCGAGAGGGGTGATTCCGAGAGATTCCCTGAACTTGTTCGCCAGGGATGCTCTCGAAATTCCGACAGAGTCCGAGATGGAATCGAGTGTCCAGTCGCGTGAAATATCTCTGTGAAGAAGATCCAGCACATACAGAATCTTCTCATCCTTCATTGTCCTGATCCAGCCCGGTTCCGCAGAGCTGTTTCTGTCCGCCCAGTATTTTAAAATATAATATAATAAAATATCAGACAGTCTGTGGAGTATCAGCTCTGAACTTCCTCCGGAATCCATTTCGCTGGAAATGAGAATCAGAGCGGAGTGAATCGGGTGATGGGCTGGAATTTCCTGATTCTGCACAAGGATGAAGTCAGGGAGTTCATGAAAGAAAGGATGCACGGTCTCAGTAGGTTCATACCTGACACTGATGATTGTGCAGGAAGGGTGCTGATTGTATCCTGACTTTTTCTCCGTGTCTGCGATGAGATATTTTATATCCTTTGTTTTTTCTGTCGGCGAAGAAACCAGATCGTGACTGCAGCCTTTGGCGATGAATGCAATGTCGCCTTTTTCCAGAAGGCTGTGAGTGTTTCTGTGTCTGATGAAGCAGTTTCCCTGAGTAATGATATGAAATCCGAAACTTCTTTCACAGGGAAAACGGAATCCCCATTTCCCGAAAAACGAATGTCTGGCGAGAAGTGAACCCTGCAGACCGGAAGAACTGATGATTTCTGAAAGCACGTCCATAAGCCAATCATTCAGAATTAAATCTTTAAGTCTATTCAATTATACTTTTAGATATGTTTTTTGTTATTTTGGATATTAAAAGTATAAAAATACTTCTTGATTCTGAATGTATGGATTTCATAACAAGACAGAACGGTCTTTTCATTAAAAAAGGAGAGACGCATTACTGATTTTGGAGATATTTATGAAAGTATTTGTTTACGGCGGAACCGGACTTGTGAGCGGCAGGCTCATTGAACTTCTTCTGGGAAAAGGTCATCAGGTGACTGCAGGATCCAGAAATCCTTCTGCACAGAAAAAAACTTCGGGACTCGAATGGGTGCAGACGGATGCATTCAAGCCTGAACTCGGTCAGAACGGACTGAACGGCGCAGACGCTGTATTTCTGTTTTCACCTCCCGGATATACCAATCAGTTTGATATACTGGGTCCCTGGATTGATTCTGCCAAAAAGAACGGTGTGAAGAAAGTCGTACTGATGACTGCAATGGGAGTGGATTCAGCTCCTCCTGAGGCTCCGATGAGAAAACTGGAACTTTACCTGGAATCCAGTGGACTTCAGTATGTAATTCTCAGACCGAACTGGTTTATGCAGAACTTCCACACATTCTGGATTTCCGGAATTCTGAAAGACAGGAAGATTTACTTTCCTGGAGGCGATGCAAAGACGAGCTTCATTCATTCTCACGACATATCTGCATCTGCTCTCGCTGTTCTGGAATCGGATTCATTTAATAATTCCGCTTATAATCTGACCGGCAAGGAAGCACTGACTCATTCTGAGGTGGCAAAACTTCTTTCCTCTGCGACTGGAATCGGAATTGAATATGCCGACATCACTCCTGAAGCTTTCAAGTCCGGTCTTCTCAGTGCAGGACTTCCTGAAGACTATTCTGATTTTCTTGTGATGATTGCAGGCGCTCTGAAAGCAGGATACAGTTCTGCAGTTCTCGACAATGTTCAGAAGCTGACTGGAAAATCTCCTCTGAGTTTTAAAGAGTACGCAGAAGAAAACAAGTCGAAATGGCAGGGATAAAACTTCTCTTTTATAAACTCACCTACACACGAAGTGCGTAAGGTGAGTTATTCATAAAAATCTATATGACATTTGCGCAGAGACTGTTTTAATCTTTTAATTTCTGTCTTTGAAATAGGATTGTTTCCCAGTCCCAGATAGGTCAGTTTTGAAAGTTTTCGCAGATGCAGAACATCAACAGAAGAGATTTGATTATTATCCAGACGGACTTCAGTTAAATTGATCAAGTGCTGCAGAGGAGAAATATCAGCAGTTGAGCGCCTTTGATGAGCCATTTCATTCCTGCCTGTTTGAGTCTCTGCTGAACCAGATATTTGTCTGCACTTATCGCACTGCAGCCATTTATTTAATAGGGACTGTGTAAAAGCATAAAAAATGGGGTTCACGAGGAGCTTGCGCTGAGCAGTTACATAAAAAATGCTTTCCAGATAAAAGTTTCTATTGTATACAAAAATTATGATTTATTCGTGGACTGGCTCAGCAAAGACGCTGAGAGGAAACTGCAAAATGGTATGTGCATTCGCATCCAATGAAGAAAGCGAAGTATGGTCTGAAGAGGGAAAAGAAAGAGTCAAAGAAGATGTGGAGAAATCCTGGAACTGGATTGTGGATAAGGCTTCTCAGTACGGAACTGAAGTTTTTCCTGAGACTGAGTTTCTAAATGAAGATGAAGTTGTTGATTTTATTCCGGATGCAGATTCCAAAAAAGGAAATCTTGTGGATCCTTTTGTTTCCATCATTCAAAAACTCGGTTATGATTCTGCAACTGATTTTTATGAGTCCGTAAAGGAAGAATCAGGCAATACTCATTTTATTTTTTTTGTGAACAAGAACGGAAGATCTTTTAAGTCCACATTGAATATAAATCATGCAGATCTCAGTCTGGAAATCAATGTTGTATTTTTATGTGATGCGACTACGATTATATATGAGACTCTCCATGCCTATGGGGCAGTCGACCTGTACAACGTGAACGGAACACCTGAAGAAGAAAAAGTAGAAAATTACACTGCGGAAAATTTTCCGAATGAGGTTATGCTCTGCAGCGCAAGTATGGAAGAGCCGGATATTTCCGGATTCAATGCCTTTATGGTGGGATGGCATCGGGAACACGATGACTGGTTTTTTGATATGGTCACTGAGGAATCCAGATCCTGGCTGCAGGAGATGATCGACAATGTGGAAAACTTTGACGAAGATGGAAATCTGATCATCGACACTATGGAAGAGGTGGCTGTATATACATCAGAGGACGGCAAAGAATTTCACCGCTATCAGATCAATGGAACAGAATCTATTTATCTCTGGAGAGAATACGGTCAGGACGATGACAAAGATGCAGAAGGCAAGGAATACCAGGAATTCTTTCTGTATGATGAAGACTGAATGTCCAGACTGAAGGCTGTCCATTCCGGGGATCTTCTGGATATTCCTGCAGAAGGAGGAATGACTCAGATTCTGCAGGGAGACAAGGGATTTGAAGACTACGGTGACGTGACACTTCAGGAAGGATAAAAAATATTTTTTTATATTTTTAATTTCACTGAAGCGTTTTTTCAGAAAAGATGTCTGAATTACTCACTGTAAGCACGAAATGCGTAAGGTGAGTGAATCATTTTAAAGTAATGAATCCCCATACACCCAGCCAGGCCCGCAGGATGTTATCCAGTCTGCCACAAGGTTGTGCGATCTTTTTTCTACATAGTACCAGTAGTTTTCCCATTTCTGTACCTTGGCCTTGGTCTTCGTTCTGGCAATGACAGACAGCTCTGTTTCTTTCGGTATTACTTGACCCTCATATCCCTTGGATGTATGGCCATTGCTGTCGGGTTTGCTCAAAGTGCAGGTGCCCTTTTGCGGAACCTGTTTTGGGTCATTGGGCACTGCAGTATAGTGCAGTGTGTCTCCATTGTGCAGTATTTCTGACTGCAAAAAGCATTTATTTACGAGATTTCCTTTTAAAAAAAGCTTTACAGGCAGTTATTCTAATTCATAAGTGTCAGAAGAGGCAAAGTGAAATGAAAAAAGTGATTTTATTGATTTTGTTATTTTCCAACTGTATGATTTTTCCCGGTTTTGGCACTATTACCGGAGTTGAGGCCAAAAAAAGGGTGATGGACGCAGCAAACAAAACTGACCGTGTGATTCTTGCTGCATTTGTCGGTGCAGAGTATGCTCCACTTGCGGATATGCTGAACAGTATGATCGTGCCTGCACTGATCAGTATAGAAGAGGGGAAAAACTATGACGAGGACTCAGTAAAAGACTGCGAAAAGAAAATCGCTTCCATCGCTGGGCTGGTTTTAGGCAGTTCAATGACAATTCCCAGCTGTAATATTCAGGAAGCAGGACTAGTTGATATCGGACCTCTTGAAATCGGAGGAGGGAAAAAGGCAAAAACCAATAAATTATTGGCATTCCTGCTGAATTTCTCAGGTACCAGTCCATCTTCCACTTCTACCTCCACCTCGGCAGGAAATACATCTACAGACACATCTACCGGTACTTTCACTGGTACTGGAACTGGAGTTTCCCCTCCTGCCTGCACAACTTCAGGAGCAGCTGATGCAGTTAAATATGACTTGGCATTTTCAGTGGCAGATGCAGAATACAGCAGAACTGCTGACAGAATGGTGATCATTGATTCTGCAGGCCGTTTTCATTATTACAATCCCTCGGCCAATTCAGATACTTCTCTTAATTTGAATTTTTCACCTTTGAATGTCACCGTCAGTCCGGACGGGACAAAGGCTGCAGTGGGACACGATACAAAAGTCACATTGATCAATCTTCCTGCAGCTACCATTGCCAGAGAAGTGAGCACTGCTGTTACAGCAAGAGACATCGTAATGAACAATACGTATGCTTATGTATCCAATGCAGCATATTCCTGGAACGTGATCAAAAGCATTACATTTTCAGATGGAACTGTATCCAACCAGACGGGGACAACAAACTATCCTCTGAACATGGTTTTGAATTCTGCCGGGAATTCGATTTATGCAGTCAGCAATGGACTGTCGCCTGCGGACATTGTGAAGTTCAACATTACGTCAAATCCGCCCGCATATCTTTATGATTCTTTCTATCATGGAGATTACAGTATGTGCAGTCCCATCTGGATTGCAAAAGATGCAAGCCGTCTTTTCACTGCCTGCCTGAATACATTTACAGTCAGTGCGGTTCAGGCGTCAGACATCAATTATGCCGGGAAGATAAACGGCCTGACAAAAATTGTTCATCTGGATACTGACTCATCTAAAATTTATCTGATCCCGACTGTTTTCTCTTCCTGGGATATCGGTGATTCCAGTGAATATATACATCTTTATAATCTGTCAAATCTCAGCTTTATTTCCAAGAAAACACTTCCTTGTTATGTTTCGGGAGGAGTTTCCTATAAGACGAACGGGAAATTTGTTTTTGCCAACAATGCCGGTACAGAATACTACGTTATCGCAAAACCTGATCCCAATTCGGGAGTTCTGAATGATGTAGTATATAAATTTTCATTGTAAGGTTTTCTGAAACGTCCGCTTTCCGAACTCAAGAGGGACATTGCCGCAGAAGTGGGTATTCTGCGGGACATACAGAATCTGGAGAAAACGCATAAAAAAACTGGATATCGGCAACTCTGACTTCAAGAGCCTCATAGAGAATGACAACTACTATGTGGACAAATCTCTTTTCATTCAGGAACTGATTGATATACAGAAACAGGTGATCCTTATTCCCCGCCCTCGCAGATTTGGATAGACGATGAATCTGCTGATGCTGAAATATTTCTTTGAAAAAGGAAAACCGGAAAATGGACTGAGGCAAAGGACATCAGGAAAGGATACAGTCTGATGAATTCTCATGGAAAAAATGTCACTGTCGCATCTGTCGAGGTTCTTCATGTTCCTGAAACGAAGGTGTTCAATTTCGAAGTCGAGGTAACCCACAGCTACTTCGCAGGTGGTGTCTGGGTGCATAATTATGAAAAGAAAAATATTTTTCAAGAAGTATTAATGACAGGGGAAGAGAAAGCTGAATACGAGAAACTAAAAAAAGAAGCAGAAGACAATATGAAAAAGGGTTGGGGTATTTGACTGATTCTGAAGTGAAGGATAAAATTGAGAAGCTAAAGAGGCAGCAGGCCAAACCTAAAGAGCAGTTGGAATATGCCAAGGCTGACATTGAAAAAGAATTTAGTTCCGGAAAATCAGCAAGTACCAAAAAGATATCAGTCTTCTGTATTTGGAAGTGACGGCCGCATCAATGAAAGGTGAAAAAATTAATGGCAGGGACATAGAGAACCGGATTTCCAAAATAGAAAGAGAGTTGATGGAAAGTTATCCTGTCACAGATACCATTTCCTTTGAGCCGATCGGGGAATCTAAAGAAGCAGTTCCCAAAGTCACGGACGCTCATTATGATGCATATCTAAAAAAATTTGACTACAGCAAGGGAGATCCTCTGTCAAAGGATGACTATATGACCAAAAACCAATGGTATGTCAAATGGTATTCCGGGGAAACTAAAGTGATAGATGTTCCGCAGAATTCTCCGCTGCACAGATACAATGAAATGCCTACTGCAAATCTCGGATTACATTATGGGGGCTCTGATGAAGACATCAAAAAGGTTGATTTAGTCAACCCGAACCGTATGGTTTTCGGCCCGAATAAACCATTTAAAGTTTTGCACGTCGGTGATGGAAATACCCCTCCGCCAAAAAAATATGGTTACTACTCAACCAAACATCAGGGGTATTCAGTCTTAATCAGCATTCAGCGGAATGAAGGCGGCGAGCCATTAATTGCTTCCATAGGTCACACTACTGTTGTCAACAAGATGATTGTGGATGCAGCCCGCAGCGGCAGAGAATTGCCTGCCCATACTTTCATCGGTGCATCGGGCGAGATTGGGTATCTGCAGGCCGGAGGATACAAGGGCTCTGGTGCAGGAGGACTGCATGCACACTATACTTTCAGTGAACCCAGAGAAAAGGCTCTAAAGATTTATAATGAGACGAAGAAAAAGGGAGGCAAATGACTTTGAGAATATCAACAGTATTTTTACTGAGTATGGCTGTATCAGGACTGTATGGCTGCAATGATAAATGGCAGGACGAAGTGACGCTGAACGATTTAGCGGATTTTGAAAAAGGTTTTATTCAGGCCGTTGAATCGGACAATCCTGAGAAAGTGTATGATTACCTGGGAGAAGTTGTTCCTTTTTCAAGTCCAACCTGTAATTTTAATCTTGAAAAAAAATACAAGTTTGAGAAGGAGGAATTTATTCAGAAAAAATCTATTTTTTATAATTATATATTCAGATATGAACTTGTTAAAAAGATTTATAATGATGCAGAACCAAGCAAGGTTCAATATTCTTTACCGGAGATGCTGAAAAAAAAACCTAGGATTACAGCCAGAAATGATACGGTAAATGGAGAAACAATAAGAAGGAGACTGATGCTGTACGTTGAAACACCGACTCGTGGAACAATCTTTGTCATTGATTCAAACTGTGAAAAAAAGAAATGCTACATTAGCTACTTAGGCAGATACTGAATGTAAACGGCATACAGCGGCAAGGATTTTACGTTTGATGGCACTGTTTGGTACAATAAAGCATCTCCCACAGGGAGCCTGCGAAGACGTGCAGGCGTGGATACGTGCCTGCACGTCTCGCAGCGGGTTCTTTTTTTCTTTCTTTGCTCAACTTTCTTTTTTCTTCCATAAGAAAAAAAGAAAGAAACTGGAAAAGAGATATATTGATAAAGTAAAACATTTTATAAAAAGAGAAGATCTAAAAACGTTAGTCTTTGTAAATTTCTCTATAGCCATGGTTCGATACTAATTTTATTGCATACACAATAAAATTCACTCACCATGACAGAATTGTCCTTGCAAAACCGCAGATCCCAAGAACGGCTGGACGGAAACGAAGGAATGAGCGGCTCAGTGGCATTCTCCCAAAGGGGGCGATCGAAGGGAGGCCTGCAGCAGTGCGGGGATTCACCGCTAGGTGGTCACAGGCTGAACTTTCCAGGGATGGGGCAAGCCTGAGCTGCAACTTGATCTGTTTTACAATGGAAGACGGATGCATTCCTCTTTGGGTTATGCAAGTCCCAAAGAATACGGGAAAACATCGGCATAAATTGTGTGTGCTGAAAGGGAACTAGGTCAATCCGAATTTAGAAGGTCAACGGCTGTCTGAATCAAAAGGTTCTTCCTGTATTTCATATATCCCGTGATCGAACGGCAGACCGGGTGCAGCTTTTTTCAATACAAGTCTTTCTCTGATATTTTTTTTCGAAAGTGTTTTTGCACGATAATGACAGTAGGGATTATTTCCAAGTCTGCCGAACAGAGAATGAGCAGTAAAACTGCATCCTCCAAGACAGTGTGATGCGAAAACGCAGGTTCTGCAGAATCCCCAGAGATCTTCCACTGTCCTGTTTCTTGCAAAAGAAATTTCCGGTGAGTTCTTCCATATATCGTCCAATGTCTTTTCCCTGATGTTTCCGCCTATGTAAGGAACGGACTGCAGAGAAGGGCACCCTTTGATTCCGCCGTCCGATTCAATCCCCATTACAAATTTTCCAGCCTGACATCCCTGCCAATGGTCTCTGTCTGTGAGATTCAGTGATCTGAGCACTGCCTCTTCCGGTCCGAAGTATCCCAGATTATTTCCAGGCATAATTAAAATTTCATCATCAAATGCTTTTTTCTTCAGACTGTATATCTCAGGCATCAGTTCGATCAGATCCCAGGGCTGCAGAATCATATCAGGACGGTCGGATGCTCTGCCGAGAGGAACTGTAATCTGTATCTGCCAGCTCGATACTCCCAGATTTTTTAAATATCCGAAAACATACTCTAGATCATTTTTATTAATACGGTTGATGTTAATATTTGAGGAAATAAGCATTCCGGCATTCTTCAAATGCTCTAGTGCTCTGGAAGCAGCAGCAAAACTTCCTTTCTTCCGTCTGATCAGATCATGGTGCTCTTCTGTTCCGTCGATGCTGACGGATACATTTTTCAATCCGCTTTTTACTGCTTCTTTGGAAATGGATTCAGTGACTCCCTGACCTCCCGTAGTCATTGTCACCGGAATTCCTGCATCTGTAAGCTTTTTTATGATTTCGAAAAAACCTTCGTGAAGATAGGCTTCTCCCCCGATCAGTGCAACCTCACGGGGATTCATCTGAATGAGCTCATCGGCGAGTAAAAGAGCTTCACCCTTGCTGAGTTCATTCTGTCTTTCTCTGCCAGCACGGGAACCGCAGTGTGAGCAGGACTGATCACATTTTAATGTAAGTTCCCATACAGTATATGCAGGAAAATAATTCTTTGAACCTGCATCAATTCTGCGGGTGCTCAATCGGAATTTTCGGAATTTTCCTTCACCTTTCTGGCATTGGAATCTTCCTCAGAAATTTTGTTTTTGGAGTCTTTTACAGGTTCCGTCTTCATATTTCTGGGCGGCGGTCCGTAACAGGCCATCAGCGTCAGAGAAAGGGAACCTGCAAGAATTCCTTTTCCTATCCCGGCAAGTTTTGATACAGCGGAAGTCTGAACCTCAGTACTGCAGTGAGGGCAGAATTTTAAATCATCAGGAATGAATCCTGTGCATTGCAGGCAGGTTTTCATAAAAACTCCTTTGCATTCCGAAAAAGAAAACGGTATAATAAAACAGGACTGCAGATCCACCGGAAAGTCAAGTGATATATGAGAATTTTTAAAACAGATATTCCTGAATTGTATTCTGAGTCCGGGAATATACTGCTGAACTGAAAACAGTTGACAGAAAAAAGGAAGACTGCATATTCATGGGTGATTCACTGCATGATCTGAATGCCGCAATTGATTTTCTCGGAATAATCACCGGTCTCTGTGCTGAAGAAGACTGGATGCAGCACAAGGCTCAGTCTGTCTCTTCTCTTGCGGATCTGCTGTGAGTTTCTGAAGCCGGAAGAACAGTATGTTTTATGTAAATTAAGTAATTTTATAAATTGCACGGTATGACCTGTGCCGCACGGGAGAAACAATGGAAAAACTGCCTGAAATATTCTGTCCTGCTGTTCTGGAAGGAAGTATTGTACGCCTGAACCTTCTTGCAGAGAAGGACTTTGACAGACTTTTTGAAGCCGCATCCGATCCTCTGATCTGGGAACAGCATCCTGCAAAGGACAGATACAGAGAGGAAAAGTTCAAAAAGTATTTTTTGGAAGCACTCGAAACAGGAAGCTCCTTTCTTGCGGAAGACAGAATTTCCGGGAAAGTGATTGGGAGCACACGCTACTATGAATACAGCCCGGAAACGGATTCTGTCTGCATAGGTTATACATTTCTCACAAGAGAATTCTGGGGAGGATCTTACAACAGGGAAATGAAGACGCTGATGCTGGACTTTGCATTTCAGCATATCAGCCGTGTACTGTTTCATATATCTGCTGATAATCATAGATCTTACAGAGCATGTGAAAAAATGGGAGCCCGCAGAATCCGCGAATTTCAGAAGGAATCCGGCGAAGTATTTCTGCCTTACTTCGAATATGAAATCCGCAGGGAGGACTGGGATGGAAATGAACAGTGGCTCGGAAAAGACAGCAGGCAAGGGACGGACGATCTTTCCATAAAATGGAGGAAGTGAAGCCTTATAAAATAAATGGAGTTTCCAGATGATTAATAAACTGATGGTGTTTTTCTTATTGACAGCGGCAGTTTATTCTAAAGAAGTATTTGATCCTTCAATATTGGAAGGTGATTGGAGTAATTCAGAAACTAAAAGTGCAATAAGATTCAGGTTCGTTTATAAAAATGGACAAAAAAGAGTTTCAGTTATGAGCATTACTGCTCTGGATTCTTTGGCATTCACTTATAATATCCTTTCCTGCAAAAAAAATATCTGTACAAGTTATGATGAAGGAAAGCACAAGATTATTCAGATTCAGATTATAAGTAAAGATAAATTTAAATGTCTATACTTTGTAAAGTTGCAGTATGCAAATACCGAAGGAAAATTCCAAAAGTACGTTGATGTTCCTCAGTCAGGAAAAGTTTTCTCAAAAAGTGAAAATATTAGAGATGATGACTGGGATGGAAAAACGGAACAGTAAAGACAATGCAGTGTCAAAATCATTTTCCAGATCTCAGAAGAGAGCTGGAATATAATGTATTTTATAATATTGAAGATGCGGAAAGGGAACTTGGAAATCATATTGACGAATTTTATAATGGATTCAGGATGCACTCATCCATCGGGTATATGAGTCCGAATGAGTATGAGCGTGCGGCATAAAAGGTGTCCACTAAACCGGAACTAGGTCAATGGGAATGCAGAGGGGATTTCTGTAGTTATTGAAAATAAAAATAGGAGATGAGTATGAAATACTTTTTAGTAGTTTGCTTAATCAGTGTATTTGTTCTAAACGCAGAAGATGTGAACCCCCCAACACAGGAAGATGTAAATGAGGCAAAGAAAGTATATAAGAAGATTCTGAAAATTCCTGCCGAACTGCGTGGAATTTGGACAGGAACAGGAGAATACACGGAATTCGTGTCAGACGGGATTTATATTGAATCTCTTGATTTCTGTGGCGAGTGGTATATTGAAAATCGATTTAAAATGGTTTTAAAAAAAGGAGAAAAAACTAACATTACTTACGATGTAATTACAAATTACAGTTCTGCACCTAATTTCGGCAGAGACGCCTATTGGATAAATTTACGGTCGATAAAGCCGATGACGATTCAAGATTTGTTGTTTTTTAGGAATTCCAAGAAAATGTTTTACAAGCGATTTATTGACGGGAAGGAGCTGGAAAGCATCGAGTATAAATTTGAAAGGTGTCCATCGGATAAGAAATAGGAGCAGTCAAAACTATGCCTGTTGCAAAGAAAGCAGGTGCCTTGCAGATGAAGACATAACAAACACCGCAAAGCATTTTCCACAGGGAGCCTGCGAAGACGTGCAGGCTCCGAAGGCGTAATGCCCTAACAGAAAAAGAATATTTGGACAGAGGACTGTGGAGTCATCGAAGATGCGAGCGTGGTAACGTGCTCGCATCGCAGATACGGGTTTTCTGCTTCCCCCCTTTTGCCCGTCGGGCAAAACCGGCAGGCCTCAGTTCTGCCCGCCGTAGGCTTTGCAGAACTTCGCCTCTTTGCTACTTTCTTTTTTTGCAGCTTTTACA
>DAORDI010000023.1:0-34341 GCA_035345895.1 Leptospiraceae bacterium | reverse complement strand
TTTACCACCTTATTTTTTCAATTTTACTGTCCAAAAAATGGGGGAAACTATACTGTTCACATCTTTGAAAGGCAGTAAGACTGAAAACTTATTGCCAGTCTGCCGGGCTTTTTGAGTGAGATATTTAACAGCCGTTCCGTCTGACTGTTTCCTGTTTAATAAAAATAATTATATATAATATGGCTCACATTCAGCAGGACCATTCCGAGAAAAAATTCTGCAGAAATAAATTTATTCTTTATCTCGGCTTCAGCTGTTTTCAGACTGGGAGAGGGGCTGTATTCATGAATTCCGCGCTTCGGCAGGACAGTGCAGAACCGAAGAAAAAGCCTGACTGTTTAAACGGAGTTTTTAATTACATATAATGTAATTCGAAAGGGATATGCTGAATTTCCTGTCCAGTCAGGGCTGTGCCAGAATTCCATTAAAGTGAGCCAGTTTCCTGAAGTAAATGTATAGTCTTTCAGATATCCGACATCAGCCGGAAGAAACATTTTTACTTTATAATATATTTCTGCGAGTTTCAGGTTTTCACCGATATTCATGGATGTTCTGCCTTTAAGAGGATCGGGTTCTGTGGCATTTTTGATCTGAAAAGAAAGAGCTCTGTTGGCAGGATTGACCGGATCTGCAGTAATGTATGCCTTCCTGTCCGAAGTTGTACCGGGAGATCCAAGCTGAAGATAAAAATCCCCTATGCTTGAATCGGCATTGGCCTTGGTCCAGTCATTGGATGACGAAAAATTCCGGTCTGTGCCTTGAAAGCCGAGAATATTGTCACTGACATTATAAATAGATGTATTATTTTCGAATCCCGACTGAATGATCAATGTAGGAGAGGATTCAAAAATCGGCGGAGTATAATTGCAGCAGATGAACGGCAGGACAAGATACTTGTCTGAGGCTTTCTTTTTTGTGGAACAGGATTCGGCTGAAAATAAGACAGCTGAGATATAAAAAAATTTGAGAAATGTTCTCAAGGTTTTGCTCCGATACAGTTTTATGTCAGAGGCATTTGATTTTACAGAATTATCAGCTCAAGCAGCCTCAGTCTGCAGATTAATTGAGGGTGAGTTTAAGTCGATTCATAAAAAATGGTATACGAAATCAATGATTTTCTGAATCTTTTCAGTATCTGAGAAAATATGTCCGGCTGAATCTGATACTCAGTGTCCGCGAGATGCAGAGAGCTCTTTTAAAGAGACTCAATGAAATTCAGTCAGACAGGACTCGGAAAATTTAATTTTGGATGATATGTATGTCCTTGCGTAACAGCAGTCTGGAAAGACTCAAAAATGAAACATTCGATGTGATCATTCTCGGGGGAGGAATCAACGGTGCCGTTTCTGCCGCCTCTCTCTCTGCAAAAGGTGCCAAGACTGCACTCATTGATGAAAGAGATTTTGCCGGGTTCACCAGTCAGAACTCTTCCAACCTGGCCTGGGGCGGGATCAAATATATGGAAAGTTATGAATTCGGTCTGGTGAGAAAACTCTGCATGAGCCGAAACAAGCTGATGAAAAATTATCCATCCACTGTTCAGGAAATCCGCTTTTATACTACAATCTCAAAAAATTTCCGTTACAACAGATATTTTCTGTACATGGGAACTCTTTTCTACTGGCTGATGGGAAATTTCTTTACAAAACCTCCGAGACCTCTCAGCAGGGAGACGGTCATGAAGGAAGAGCCTCTGATTGACCTCACGGACAGCACGGGAGGGTTTGAGTATTCCGACTGTTATCTTCATGACAATGATGCCCGCTTCGTATTTAATTTTATCCGTTCAGCAATGAATTACGGATGCGCTGCTGCCAACTATGTGCGATCGGAAGGAGCCAAAAGAGAGAACGGGATATGGACTGTTCAGGCAGAGGACAGGATGACTGGAAAGAAATTTCCGATCAGAGGAAAGGTGCTTATCAATTCCTGCGGTCCTTTCGCGGATGAACACAATCAGAAGACTGGAATCAGGACAAGTCATAAGCATGTATTCAGCAAAGGTATCCATCTCATCGTAAATCAGATCACTCCCAATAAACGGATACTCACTTTTTTTGCAGATGACGGAAGACTTTTCTTTGTGATTCCTATGGGAGCCAAAACCTGCATCGGAACCACCGACACTCAGGTGGATTCGCCTGAATCCTCTGTTACGCCGGAGGACAGAAAATTTGTTCTGGACAATATCAACAAACGACTGAAGTTTCCCAAACCTCTGACTGAGGCGGATGTGATTGCAGAAAGATGCGGTGTCCGTCCTCTTGTGGTGGAGACAGCAAAGACTGACGGAAAGGCAGACTGGGTAAAACTCTCCCGAAAACATGCAGTGGATGCAGACCGTGAGAATCTTCATATCAGCATATTCGGAGGAAAGCTCACCGACTGTCTGAACGTGGGAGACGAGATCAGCGATTTAGTAAAAAGTTTTAATATAAAACTTCTCTATGAAGACAGGAAATGGTACGGAGAGCCTTCAGAGGATACAAAGGAGGAGTTTCTGCATCAGGCAAGACTGATGGATCTGGACGGAATGACTGATCCCCGTTCTTCCGAAAAACTTTCTGAAAGACTCTGGAGAAGATACGGTGCAAACGCGTTCAATATGCTTGAGCAGATCAGGATAGACAGAACGAATGCAGACAGACTGATAGAAAATGCAGAATACACAAAATGTGAACTTCAGTATGCAGCCCAGCATGAAATGATTACTAAGCTCGAAGATTTCCTCCGAAGAAGATCTAAGATAGAGCTTGTAGTCCGTCAGGAAGACCTTAAAAATGCAAAAGGACTGCAGAAGGCCTGTGAGATTTTTTTCGGACCGGATGCGGAGAAAAGACTCAAGGAGTACTTTGATTCAAGGAAGTCAGTCTGAAAATCCTGCTCTGCTGAAATTTTTTTTGGAAAATGTCCATTTCAGCAGAGTTCAACTGTCATCATTGCATCACAGAGCAGTAAAAGGGAGATAATATGAAAGAATTCATTCTTGTTTTCAGACATGAAAACGCGGCTGGAAAAGTTTCACCGGAGCAGATGCAGATCTGGATGAAACAGCAGATGGACTGGGTGGGAAGCATCGCCGCATTGAATAAATTTGTCAGCGGAACAGGACTTCTGTTCAATGATGCAAAGGTTGTAGACCACAAGAAAACCGTCACAGACGGGCCGTTCGGTGAAATTAAGGAAACTCTCGGAGGATTTATCATTGTGAGGGCTGAGTCTGCAGATGAGGCGGCTGAGTTTGCAAAAGGTGCTCCCGTTCTTCAGGGTGAGGGCAATACAGTGGAAGTCAGAGAGATTATGAAACATTGATTTGGATAATAGTTTTGCTTCAGTCCGATGAAAAACAATGAACTGATACCCCATCTCTTCAGAAAGGAATACAGCAGACTCGTATCTGTCCTTGTAAAAGTATTCGGATTTGAGGAGATGGAGACTGCTGAAGACATAGCAGGCGAAACCTTTCTTTCTGCGGCGGAGACCTGGCCCTGCAGGGGTATTCCCGAAAATCCTTCTGCATGGCTGTATGCTGCAGCAAAAAACAAGGCCAGGAATTACCTCGTCAGACAAAATATTTTCAGAGATAAAATAATGAAAAAAATGGCAGAGGGAGAAAAAGCTTTCGAGCCTGCATTTGAATTCTCTGAAGATGTCATAAAGGACAGTCAGCTCAGGATGCTTTTTGCAGTCTGTCATCCTTCAGTTTCCGCAGAATCCCGAATCTGTCTGGCACTTAAGGTACTGTGCGGATTCAGCACGGATGAGATTGCAGATGCATTTCTGACGAACAGGGAGACTGTTCATAAAAGGCTCCAGAGAGGAAAGGAAAAACTCCGCTCGGAAAAAATTGAAATGATTATCCCCGAAAATTCTGATCTTGCAGAACGGATGGAATCTGTGCTGAGAACCCTGTATCTTTTTTTCAGTGAGGGTTATTATTCGCAGAGTCACAGTTCAAACATCCGTGAAGATCTCTGTCTTGAGGCGATGGATCTGAACGCAATGCTTCTTGAAAATCAGCTGACATCCACTCATTCTGCAAATGCACTGATGTCTCTTATGTTCTTTCAGGCATCCAGACTGAAAGCACGCAGGTCTGGAAACGGTGAGACTGTTCTGTATGAGGAGCAGGACAGGAATCTCTGGGACAATGGATTTATTGAGAAAGGATTTTATTATCTGCAGCAGGCATCAAAATGGGAGACTGCATCCAAGTATTATATTGAAGCCTGCATTGCATACTGGCATACCGTAAAGGATGAACCGGAAGACAAGTGGATGAACATTCTGAAACTGTATGATATCCTTGCAGAAATTGATCCTTCCCCTTCGGTTTCTCTGAACAGAATCTATGCACTCTCAAAAGTGAAAGGAAATCAGGCTGCTTTGTCAGAAGCGGAAAGACTTGATTTTCCGGACAGTCATTTTTATTTCATTCTGCTTGCAGAACTTTACAGAGGAACTGATTTACGGAAATCTGTTCACTGTCTCGGCAAAGCGATGGAAATCTGCAGAACAGATTCAGAAAAAATGCTCATTCTTAAAAAGATGAAGATACTGGAAAATTCCGTTTCCGTAAAATAATTTGAATCTGAGTGCCTGTATGCGGAATGTTTTGTATTCGCCCTTGCGTTTAATTTCAAGATAATGAAAAAGTGGAAAGAAAAAATGATTTTTCAGATCATCTCAAAAGGATTCAACAGACCCAGTCCGCATTTTGCAAAGTCTGCAATATTGCGGGTTACGAGTATTTTGCTGTGATGGATTGCCGTGGCTGCGATCAGGGAGTCCGCAAGAGTCAATGGAACTCCTTCGCTTTCCGACTTGGAACGGATAAGACTGCCGATATTGGATATTTTCAGATCAATCGGCAGAAACTCGGGAGAATAGGAGAGGAATTCATTCCACCAGCTTTCCAGTCTTTTCTTCTGCTCCTGTTTTGCCCGATTGATTCCATAACGCAGTTCATGGAAGGAAATGACACTGAATACAAGATTTTCCTGAGCGGATATCCATTTTACTGCACCAGTATTTCTTCCCGGTTTAGTAAGTTCTGATATAATATTTGTATCAATGAGATACATGACTAAAAAACGGAACTGTTCCTGTCTTTGCGGGACGGAAGTTCAATTGCCGCCGAACATTTTTCATCGGCAAGTTTTTCGGAAAAGGCAGTAAATTCAGACCATTTCGGAGGTCTGTGAATCAGTACATCCAGGCTGTGCAGACGGGTGTATTCCTCAAAACTCAGTACTACGACGGACGGTTTTTTCCGGTTGTAGACTACCTGAGGTTCTTTTTCTGCCTGCGAAACCAGCTCTGAAAACTGAGATTTTGCAGCGGCGATTTTCCAAACCATAATTTCTCCTGAATGTGACTATTTTGACTATAAATTCAGTTTAAAATTGGTCAAGTAGAAAAATAGAATTCTCTCCATAAAATCGATCAGCCGTTTGAATCTTGATCCACGTTTTTTTAATTAAACTGAGTCCGGTTTAAAACAAATCGACAAACTCGCCTCTCTTTCAAACTTTGGAGTTATGAAGAGTAAATTTCTTGCAATATCTGTAATCCTTGCTGCTTCTGTGCTTTCGATTGCGTATTTTTCCACAAAGGGAGAGGCTTCTTTCCTGCTTCTTGATGCAAGCGAACTTGCTGTCAATCCTGCAAAGTATTCAGGAGAAAATCTCCGTGTTCGAGGAAACGTAAAAATCGGGTCCGTCCTGCGTGAAGGGAGAGAAGCCCGTTTTGTTCTGGAACTGAACGGAAAGGAAGTCCCTGTTCATTTCACCGGAAAAAATCTGCTCCCGGATGCGTTCAAGGACGGTGTCAGGGCGAGAGTGGACGGACATTTCAAATCCGGAACTCTTGAGGCAGATCATGTGGAAGCAAAATGTGCATCCAAGTACGAGGCGGACTACAGCAAATGACACTGAATGATCTCGGCTCAGCAGTCATGGTGGTTTCCTGCGGACTTACAGCCTTCAGTCTTTTCCAGACTGTGTACGGAATGCTCCGTCACGATGAAAGTGCCGTCAGGCTGGGTCAGACTTCGCTCCTCGCAAATTTTGGAGTCATCCTTCTCGCATTTGTCATTCTGCTGACTGCCTTGGCCAGAATGGATCTTACGAATCATTATGCCGTAATGCATTCAGGCACAAATCTTCCTCTTTTTTACAGGGTGACTTCCATCTGGGCAGGATCATCCGGTTCTCTTCTTTTCTGGAATCTGCTTCTGAACGGATTCATTTTTTATGTGTCTTATGAAACTTCCAGGCTGAATCTGGAGAGACTGCCTTTTCTGAATTTTACTCTGGGAATTCTGGCTTTCTTTTTCAGTTTTCTTTCCGTGTTCTTTGATGATGCTCAGCCTTTCCGCGAATTCCTTCCTGCTGCTGCAGTAGGCCGCGGACTGAATCCTCTTCTGCAGCACTGGGCAATGATCATTCACCCTCCGATTCTGTACATCGGGTATGTCAGCTTTGCGATTCCTTTCGGAGTCGGAATGTCTGCTCTCCTGTCGGGAAACATCAGTCCTGAATGGCTGAGACAGATCAGAAGATGGTCAGTATTCTCCTGGTTCTTTCTTGGAACAGGGATTCTTCTCGGCTCGAAATGGGCTTATGAAGAACTTGGATGGGGCGGATACTGGGCCTGGGATCCTGTAGAGAACGCTTCTCTTATGCCCTGGCTTCTTGCCTCTGCATTCATTCATTCCATCATCATTGAAGAAAGAAGAAAAATGCTCCGTTTCTGGAATATGCTTCTCTGCATTCTGACATTTCATTTCACTCTGCTCGGCACCTGGATTACAAGAAGCGGTGTTCTGGAAGGACCTCACAGTTTTTCCAAGTCTACCATCGGAACTCCATTTATTATCTTTATTATCACAAGTTTTATTATATATACACTTGTTTTAATATACAGAAGGAAGGAATTCGCACCGGAGAGGAATCTGGAAGCAGTCACTTCAAAGGAAGGCAGTTTCTTTCTGAACAATTTTCTGCTCGTGATGGCCTGTCTAGTCATCCTGCTCGGTGTGTTTTCTCCTCTTTTGTACGGAAAGGAATTCAAGTCTCCCTGGTACAATTCCTGGGGGGTTCCTTCGGGAATCTTCCTTCTGTTCCTGATGGGAGCATCTCCTCTTCTGGCATGGAGAAAAAGTGCTGACAAGGTGTTTTTTTCCACACTGATGAGGCCTCTGATCGCCGGAGTGCTCGGTGCTGCAGTCTACGCATTCACTGCATCTGCAGTTTTCACTAAGTCAGACTATTCGGAAAATGATGTGATGGGAGAAATATATTCCATACTTACAATAGGAATCGGGATATTTACTGCATCCGGGATCATTCAGGAGTTCTACAGGGGACTTCAGGCGAGAAAGGAAGAACATCCTGAAGAAAGATTTCACCAGGCAGTGGTCAGAATGACACTGAAGAACAAAAGAAGGTACGGAGGATATCTTGTGCATTTTGCAATTGTAATTCTTTTTGCAGGATATGCCGGAAATGCATTCAAGGAAAATACATCATTCCGCTTTCTCTTCAGTTCACAGAAGGGAAATTCTGCAGATGAAATTGTATATAAAAGTTATGACAAGGCATATATAGGCGGATATACCATTGAGGCCGATCTGCTCAAGATCAAGCCGATCCGCAACGGGGATGAAAGAGCGTCTGCCGATATCTACAATACCATAGTGAGCGAGGAGGCCAGATTTCAGATAAAAAGACATTCTGAGATCATTGAGCCTATGTTTACCGAAAGAAGATTCTATCCTCAGGTTTCTCATCTCACAGGAGGATTTGAAGCGCATATTCCTACAAGCGAACCGGCAATTGCCTCCTTTCCCAAAGAGGATCTGTACATTCAGCTGGGAGCAATTGAGGCTGTCTCGAACAGCAGGGAAAATCCTGATCTTCCTATGATGTTTATGGAATACAGCTTCGGCACAAAAAACCTGATGGAAAAGGCTGTCTATCAGTCAAAATTTCCTTCCGATCTGATCGTGAATCTGGAGGTCTGGGTAAATCCTCTTGTGAAGCTGATATGGCTGGGATCTCTTCTTTTCTTTCTTTCCGGTCTTCTCATCCTTGTTCCCGCAGGGGAGAAAACGGCATGAAAATGATTTTTGCTGCAGTATTCATGGTAATTTCATTATATTCTGAATCTGTGAACACGAACCTGACTGATCCTTCAGACCGGGAAAAATTCAGGATCGTGACCTCCCGCATCAGATGCATCTGTCTTCCTTCTCTTCCGATCAAAAGCTGTTCATTCAACAACTGCGAAGTGTCTGCACTTCTGAAGAATTTTATTGAAAACAGAATCCGGCAGGGAGAGTCTGCAGAGGAAATTATCCGTAAAATGCAGACCGGGTTCGGCGAAGAAGCACTGAAGGACGATATTGTTCAGAAATTTCTGTCATTGGGAAGCGAAGGAATGGCAAGAAGCATTGTAAACGGATTCGGAGAAAAGATTCTTGCAGAACCTGAGCCGATCTGGATCAATCTGAGCATAGGGGCAGCCGCCCTCGCGGGAATAAGCATCATTATACTGTATTTCAGAAAGAACAGAAAAAATGATGCAGGCAGGAAAATGTCTGCATCAGAATCGGATGATCTGGACAGAATACTGAAAGAACTGAAACAGGAAAAATAAATGGACTGGGCTGTAATCTCATACGGAGTGTTTCTTGTGTTTCTCACAGTGTCTCCTTTTCTCATCAGAGTGCGCTGGGGAAACTCCGGGAAGGATTCCGCTTCACTGCGGAATTTTTATATGGAAGAACTGAAGGATCTGAAGGCGGAATTTGATTCAGGAAAGCTGAATGAGTCGGAATTCAGGGAACTTGCCAGTGAGACTGTCAGGAAGATCAAAGGGGTATCTGAAGCTTCAGTAACTCAGGCTGAGAGCAGATGCACACAGTGCGGGAGCTTAATTGGACTTCCGAGCGCAAAATTCTGTCCAGAATGCGGAACTGCAGTTTCACGGAACCTCTGAGATCCGAAGGGAAGCATTCATGAGGGTCAGAAAATTTTTTCCTGTCCTGTTCATCATTCTGCTTCCGTTTCCTGCGGCAGATCTCAGATCCGAAGATAATAAATATTTTGACTATATATATGTAAATGCCAATACGGGACAGTCGAGCGGGGGACATACTGCTGTCAGAATCGGCGACCTTGTATATCATTTTCAATTTTATCCTGATGAAATATTTCATTTTGTCAGGGAGTCCTGGAAAAGTTTCCTTTTTGTCTACGGGAGTCTTGACAGCAGAAGCATTTTTCTGAAGAGAGTCCGTGTTTCTGAAAAGACTTATTCCTTTCTTTCAGACGAACTGAACCGTTTTTATCTGACGAGGACTATGCAGATCTCGCTCTATGAGGTGCTGAAAAGGGATCTTGAGATGGCGGAGCTGGCAGAACAGGCCGATGCGGTCTTTCCTCTGAAAGGTGCAGGATATTTTCAGAAAAAAACCGGAACAGCAGAAGGTCTCGGAAAACTCAGAAGATATCTGAATGATATACGTTCTGTACAGTTCGGCAAAGTCTTTTTGGATGAATCAAAAATTCCTGTGCATACGGACAGGAATGCATTTTACAGACTTCGTACTGGTTATTCAGAAAGCGTTATTGCAGAAACTGCCTTTCGGGAAATAGAGAAGATCATTTCAGAAGACTCCGTTCTGAAAGAGGGAGCTTTTTTTGAAAGGAAACTGCATGATCCGGAGAGGAAGAGAAGAGTTCTGAATAATTATAAAATATTTAAATCAGCAGTTCTTGCAGGACTGGACAGACTTGTCAGGGAAAGAGACGGAAGGAACTGGTACAGAATCCTGGCTTCTCTTTCCCGATTTCTTGTTCTCGAAAAATCAATCAGTGAAAACAGAATACTTGTTCTGAAGACATTTCCGGAAACTGCAGACTATTATGCAAAAAATAAAAAGGACGCGGAAACTGAGATTGTTTCCACCCGTAAAATTCTGGAAAGGTTTGCTGACAGCGCAGAGATTCAGTTTACCTCTGCAGAGAACCCGGATGAAATGGACTATTCTCTGTATGAGGACTCCTGCAACAGAGAGGAAAATTTTAATGATTCTGAAAAAGTAAGACTCTCCTTTGAAAGAATGTACCCTTCACTTTCCGAGAATCGTAAAATCAGACAGGAATACAGAACAGATGAGAACAGACGAAAGGCTTTCAGGGAAGCTCTTCTGAGTTATGAAAATACTCTGAGGACACTGTACCCTTTTGATCTCATCCGTGAAAACTGCACTACGGAAATCTGGAATCTGCTGATTTCCGTCTCAGAGAAGGAAGCAGATGTTCTCTCAGAACTTCTTCGGGAAGGGGAGAGGATGGAAAGAAGCAGATTTGATTTTGTGCCTTTTTATTCCTATGAAGTTTTCGGAAAGAAAATGAAATCTGTGAAAAAGGCATCCTATGAATCCTACAGAAAACGATATGTTTCAGGTCTGAAGACCGGAGCAAAATTCAAGGAAGATTTTACTCTGTTTTCATCCGTGTACAGATACAGCAGTCAGGATTCTTTTTTTCTGATGTTCACTGACGATACTGTTTTACTGAGACCCTTGTACGGCATTCTGAATCTCAGCGCAGGCACCCTGTACTCTGCAGGGGCAGTTTTTTATGCACCTTTTGACAGGGCTAAAAGACTGAAAAAAGGCGGAGAAAGTCTTCTCTTCAGTCTGCCTGAACTGATTTTTTTCAATATAAGGAAAGGCACTTTTATTTCTGCAGAGGATTATGACCGGATATTCTTCGGAGAGGATTTTGGAACAGAGGAGACAGACAGTTGAACGTACTGTATAACAGACTATTTGTATTTGGACTTATTGTCATCAGTGCAGTGATCTGCAGCATGAACAGCTGGTTCATTTTTTTTCCAGGAAAGGCTGCGCTTTATTTCGTGTTCCTGAGCATCCCCTTTCTTTTCCTTCCCGAATTCAGATACAGGGCAGTGTTTTCTGCATCCGCCATTTTTGCCGGTTCTGTGATATTTTTTATCCTTTTTTATCCTGTAAGAAACATCAGTCTGGGAGACGGAGAACTTCTGTATGAAAACTTTCTTCTCGAAAACTCTGTCTGGGGATACCAGCTTGTTCTGGACGAAATATTCGAGGCTGTTCTGCATTCCTCCGTATTTCAGATACTGAAACTCTCTGATCCCTCTGAAGCATACAGGATTCTGAGCACAGGAGCAGGGCTTGTCCTTGTGCTCTTTCTGTTTTTCCGTGCAGACCAAAAAGACAGATACTCTCTGCTTCCCATTCTGACATCGGGAGGAATGCTGCTTTTCTTCGGATACATGGAAAACTATACTCTTACAGCGCTTATCATTTTTCTGTATGCATTCACAGCCCTTCATTTTCTGGACAGAAATCTGATGAACGAGAGGAATTTTCTTTTCTTATGCCTGATTTCTGCACTGTCATTCGTGTTCCATATGATTTCAGGCTACCTTCTGTTCTCTCTTCTCTGCCTTCTGTTTCACTGTATGCAGAAAAGAAGAATTCCGTTTCTTGTCCTGAAGGCCGCTGTTCTCGGTTCACTCATTATATCAGTGTGCATACTGTATTTCATTTTATTTTCTGATCTGAGAATCGACTTTACGGATGCTCACGTGACAAATCCCAGATTTTATCCGATGAAGGACTTCTTCTCTCTGAATCATTTTTATGAAATCGTTTCATGCATATTCATGACATCGCTTCCTTCCGTGTCAGTGACTGTATATTTTATATTCTTCAGAAGAGAGGAATGGAAGAGTTTTTACACATCCTCGCAGGGAAGGTTTCTTCTGTTTCTTCTTCTGGGTTTTCTGATTCATGCTTCCGTGCACAATCCTCAGCTTGGTTTTCCCCGCGACTGGGACCTGATGAGTTTCTACTGGATACCTTTTTCTCTGATAGCGTACAGGCTTCTCCTTCATTCAGTGATTCAGCGGTCTGAACTGTTTCCTGTATTTATTTTTTCATTATGTATTCTTCTTTCACAGGGTTATTATCTGAACATTCAGAAAAATGAGGACACTGAAAAGCTGACCTTTCTGAGAAATTCAGTCTCCGAGTTTTCCGCCGGTTTTCAGTCCGTCAAAGCTTCCGTTCCTCCGAAGGAAAGAAAGTTTTTTACAAGGGCTTCCTTTTTTCTCTTCAGAACTGAAAAAAAACTTTTAACCTCGGAAGGCAGAGAGAGAGAAAAACTTTTGGAAAAAAACTCTGAATTGAAATCGCTTCTTTCAGAATACAGCGGTTCATGGGACAGAAATTTGAAGATCAGATTCATCCGGTCGGCTACCGAATTTCATCATCAGTATCTGCAGTTTGTCCGTCCTTAAATGTTCCGGGACCTGAAGGCTGGATGCTGTCTTAACCCGTAGGGTCTGCATTCCAGCGGCTCAGTTTTATTTTTAGAATGATTATAAAAATAACTTTACTTGCAATATCCAGTTTAAAAAAAAGTTTGGTACTATATGCCAGATCTCTTAAAAATCAGTAATCTTTATGCGAATATCGGGGATAAGGAAATCCTGAAAGGCGTGAATCTGACCATACGGACAGGGGAGATTCATGCAATTATGGGCAAGAACGGTTCCGGTAAAAGCACTCTTTCCAACATCATTATGGGGCATCCGAACTACACGGTGACACAGGGTGATATAGAATACAAGGGACAGTCCATTCTGGGACTGAGAACCGATGAAAGAGCCCGACTGGGTCTTTTCCTTTCATTCCAGTATCCTACTGCAATTCCAGGCGTGACTGTGACGAGTTTTCTCAGAACGGTGCTCAGAAGCAGAAATGGAAAGGATATGCCTGTCAAGGAATTCAGAGCACTCATCAGGAAGGAAATGTCCGATTTGCAGATTCCTGAGAGTTTTGCAGGAAGATATCTGAATGACGGTTTTTCCGGTGGAGAGAAGAAAAGAATGGAAACCCTTCAGCTTTCCATCCTGAAACCTTCAGTTGCAGTCTTGGATGAGACTGATTCGGGTCTGGATATCGATGCCCTGAGAATTGTATGTGAGGGAATCAACCGATTCAAGTCCAGTGAGAATGCAGTACTGCTTATTACACACTATCAGAGAATGCTGAACTATGTAAAACCGGACTTCATTCATGTTTTTTCCGACGGAAGGATTGTTCTGTCGGGTGACAGTGATCTTGCACTGAAACTGGAAGATCAAGGGTACGACTGGGTGCTGGAAAAGAAATGAAGAATCAGTCTTTCTGGAAGGATAAATTTCTTGAATACTTTGAGGAAGAGGCAGGTCCTTCCTGGGCAGTCGAACTCAGAAAGGAAAGTCTTTCAAAATTCCTGAACTGTCCGTTTCCGAATTCAAAGATGGAATCCTGGAGAAAACTTTCTCTTTCAGGACTGAATCCGGAGGAATTTGTCTCAGGGGAAGACTCTTCTTCCCTCAGACTTCTTCAGAACAGTGCCGGTTTAATCCTTAAAAAAAGGTCTGAGCTGAATGAAAAAGAATCTGGAACACTGAAAACGGCCTTTGCAAATATATGGAAAAACAGCGGGGAAAATTTTTTCACTCTCTGGAACCTTTCTTTCTTCAGAGAAATTCATTATTTGAAGATACCGGATAATTATCATTCTTCTGAACCGCTTGTCATAGAAAGCAGTTTTAAGGACTATTCTCCATCGAATCTTCCCCTTATAATCATTGAAGCAGGCCGATTTTCAAACGCATCTCTAGTACTCCGGGCTGTTTCTCCTGTCACAGAGGATCTGCATCTGATCGCACAGAACTTTTACGTCCATATTTCAGAATCAGCAAATCTGAATCTGTCCGTGACTGAGGAATTCAATGCATCTACATGGCATTTTTCAGATTTTCATATTATTCAGGAAGCAGATTCTGCATTCAAATGCAGTTATCTGAATCTGGGAGGCTTCCGAGGGAAGACATTTTTTAATGCGGGCCTCGATGGAAAAAATTCAAGAGCTGAACTTCAGGGCGCAGGAGTATTTTCCAAAAGAGAAGTGCAGGATGCAGAATTTATCATCAGGCATTCAGAGGACAGCACGGAAAGCAGTCTCCGGTTCAGGACAGTTGTGAGAAACAGGGCTCATCATATTTTTACGGGAATACTGCAGGTACCGAAACATCTGAAGAAAGTCAGTGCATCCCAAGTGAACAATAATCTTCTGTTTGACAGGACTGCAAGAGCAGAGTCTATGCCCAAACTCGAAGTGTATGCAGAGGACGTGAAATGTTCTCACGGTGCGACAATGGGAGAGGTGGACAGAGAAGAGATGTTCTACCTGGAATCCAGAGGAATCACTCCTGAAGAAGCCAGAATGCTCATTGTAGAAGGATACCTTTCAGAAATACTGGATTCCATTGGAAATGAAAAACTGAAAGAAGAAATTCTGGAAAGACTGATTCGCAAGGCGGCCTGAAATGTACAGAAAGATAGCTGAACTGAATGAACTTGAAGACGGAAAAATTCTGGTCAAAGAGACAAGATACCAGACGATCGGGCTTCTGAAAAAAGGGAACGAGGTCCTTGCTTTTGAAGACATCTGTACTCATGACGGTGAGCTGATTTCAAACGGTGTGCTTGAAAATACTGTTCTTGAATGTCCCAGACACAAGGCAAGGTTTGATCTGAAGACAGGAAAACCTCTCTGTATGCCGGCAACTGAACCGATACCGATCATTAAAATAAGAATAACAGGAAATGACATAGAAGCATTTCTGGAGGAATAAATGCTCGATCCATATGAAATAAAAAAAGACTTCCCAATCCTTCATACGACTATGAACGGAAAGCCTCTTGTTTTTCTGGACAGTGCAGCAAGTTCACAGAGACCTTCTTCTGTCATTGAAGCAATCAGGCACTATTACGAATTCGAACATGCCAACATACATCGTGGAGTCTATTATCTTTCACAGAAGGCGACTGAGAAATATGAGCAGACCAGAATCCATCTGGCGGACTTTATCGGTGCAAAATGTGCCAAGGTGGCCATATTTACAAGAAATACTACAGAAAGCATCAATCTTGTGGCACAGACCTGGGGAAGACAGAACATATGGAGAGGGGATGAGATTGTACTGACTGAACTGGAACATCATTCCAATCTGGTGCCCTGGCAGATGCTTGCAGAAGAAAAAAATGCGAAGATAAAATACATTCCGATCAGAGAAGATGCCACTCTGGATCTTTCCAGGCTCGATGAGATCATCACGGACAGGACTAAGCTTGTGGCAGTGTCCCAGATGTCGAATGCAGTAGGGACAATACACGATATAGAACCTATCATTAAAAAAGCACACTCTGTCGGTGCAGTCTTTCTTCTGGACGGAGCTCAGGGGGCATGTCATCTGAAGACGGATGTGGAAAAACTGGGTGTGGACTTCTATGCGTTTTCAGCCCACAAGATGCTTGGACCTACAGGAGTGGGAGTTCTGTATGGAAAAGAAGAAATCCTGGAAAAAATGCCTCCCTGGATGGGAGGAGGTGATATGATCTCCGATGTCAGTCTTCAGAGAACAACGTATGCCGATCTTCCTGCCAGACTGGAAGCAGGCACTCCGAATATTGCGGGAGTCATCTCCTTCAGAGCGGCAGTTCAGTATCTCGAGAAAATCGGACTGGAGGAAATTCATAAGCACGAGATGAGTCTAGTGGAATACGCACTTGGAAGACTCGAAGAGCTTGGGGGAATTAAACTTTACGGACCTAAGGAAATTGAAAAAAGAGGCGGTGTAGTTTCCTTCAATGTGGACGGCGTTCATGCTCATGATGTAGGTTCCATTCTGGATGAGGAAGGGATTGCAATCAGGGTGGGTCACCACTGCTGTCAGCCCTATATGAAAAAAAACGGAATTGCAGGAACCTGCAGGGCAAGTTTTTATCTTTACAATACGAAAGAGGATGTGGATTCCTTGATTCAGGGCGTAAAGAAAGTGAAGGAGATATTCAGCCGTGTCACTCAAAGAAGATCTGTATAAGGAAGTCATCTTAGATCATTATGAAAACCCGAGAAATTACGGTGTATTGAATCCGTGTCAGAGACATGAAAAGGGAGCAAATCCTCTCTGCGGTGACGAGCTTGAGCTGTTTCTGAATTTCAGCGGAGATGTGATTGAAAGCATAACATTTCATGGAAAAGGCTGTTCCATATCTCAGTCTTCCGGCTCAATGATGACAGAACTGGTCAAAGGAAAGACAAAGGAAGAAGCACTGGCTGTAATGAAAAAATTCAAATTGGCAATCCTTGAAGACAAGGAACAGGAGTTTACGGAAGAAGAGGGTGATCTGGAATCACTTCTCGGAGTCAAAAAATATCCTGTCCGCGTAAAATGTGCGGTTCTCGCATGGAATACTCTTGAGAGGGCATTGAACTGAATGGAAGAAATGAATCAGCTGGAAGCAGATATTTATAATTCACTCAGGACAGTGGAAGATCCTGAACTGCATATCCCTATAGTGGATTTGGGACTCATCTACGATGTGAAAGCAGATGCAGAAGGAAAGGCACTCATTAAAATGACTCTCACAAGTATGGGCTGTCCTGCAGGTCCATATCTCAAGGCAGAAACAATTTCTGCAGCTCTGAAAGTCAACGGTGTCACAGATGCGGACGTGGAGATTGTCTGGACCCCGAAATGGGATCCAAGACTGATGGCCAGTGAAGATGCCAAGGAAATGCTCGGCATTTACGACTGAAAGTCGAAAAATTTCTTCTGATCTCCGTACATTACATTCTGAGGTCCTGCCGATCTGATAAAATCGTGCGGGAATCCCAGTTCTATTCCGCTTACCTCATTCAGTTCCTTCATTTCATTTTCATTCAGCTCAATATCTGCAGACGTTAATGAGTCTTCGAGCTGGGAGAGTTTTCTTGCCCCAATGATCGGTACATTGATCCGGTTTTTCTGCATCACCCATCTGACTGCGACCTGGGTCGGGGTACAGTTTTTACTTTTTGCAATCTCCGCTGTTTTTTTTGCAATTTTCACTGCTCTTTCATTCAGACGCGGACTTCCTTCCTTCACTCTTCCAGTCTCTCCTTCCAGATATTTTCCTGAAAGAACTCCTCCTGCAATCGGCGCCCAGCCTGCAAGTGCAAGTCCCATATGCTCCGCCATTGGAATCAGGTCCCGTTCAGGTGTTCTTTCAATCAGACTGTATTCCACCTGCAGAGAAATGAATCTGCTCCAGCCCATCAGTTCCGCCAGTGTATTGCATCTTGAAACAATCCAGGCAGGAGTGTCAGAAATTCCTATGTAAAGTATCTTTCCTGCTCTGACCATATCGTCAAGTGCTCTCAGAATTTCATCCTCAGGAGTCGTCGAATCCCAGACATGCAGATAATATAAATCTATATAATCAGTTTTCAGTCTTTTCAGGCTGTTTTCGAGAGACTGAACCATATTTTTTCTGTGGTTCCCGGACCTGTTCAGATATCTTTTGTCTTCAAAAAGAGTGTATTTTGTCGCAAGCACAATATTCGGTCTCTCGCTGCCGATGAACTCGCCCAGGAATTTTTCGCTTGTGCCTTCCGTGTACCGGTTTGCTGTATCAATAAAATTGCCTCCCGCATCGATGAATTTTTTATACATCTGAAAGCTTTCTTCCTTTCCTGCTCCCCATCCCCATTCTTCTCCGAATGTCATTGTTCCCAGACAGAGTTCGGAAACGCGGAGTCCGCTTCTTCCCAAGAGTTTATATCGCATACAGTTCTCCTATCTGTTCCATTTTAAAAAAACTGTCCTGCGAAAACCATCAGTTTTTTCAGGCAGACTGCTTTCCGGAAGGACGCTGTCAAATGATTTTATAATTATGCCAGAGAGGCTGTCGGCAGATTCTGCATAAAGTGTTTTATTTCGGCTGAACGGTTCAGAACTTAACTGATGCGACTTGACAAAGTCGCACTAAAAAGAAACTTGCAGTCTGGAAATGAGTTTTGAACACTCGTTCTGAGCCGGGAAAAAAATTGAAGACAGTCATAAACGGAAAATCAGTGAGGGAACTCGAGGAATTTGTTCTTTCCTTGGGAGAGAAAAAGTTCAGAGCAGTGCAGATCTATGAAGGACTGTATTCTAAACGCTGGAAATCCTTTTCAGAATTCACAAATCTGTCGGGTGAACTCAGAAGAAAACTCGAAGAGACTGCAGAGATTAAAAGCATTCATCTTGTATCAAAGCAGGTTTCCTCTGACGGAACAGTCAAGGGACTTTTTGAAGCTGAGCCTGGTAAAAATATTGAAGCGGTCTGGATACCCAATTCGTCAGACGGAAGAAAGACAATCTGCATTTCGTCTCAGTCGGGATGCACTCTTTCCTGTGAATTCTGTGCTACAGGACGCCTCGATTTTCAGGGCAATCTCAAGGCCTGGCAGATCCTGGATCAGATTGTTCAGATGGAAGAGATTGCGGGAGACAGGTGTACTAATGTCGTATTTATGGGAATGGGGGAGCCGATGCACAATTATGCAAATGTAATGACTGCAGCCCATATTCTTCATGATGCAAAAGCATTCGGGCTCGGAGCGAAAAGAATCACGATTTCTACAGCAGGAGTCATACCGAGCATTCGTAAATTTATTTTCGAGAAACAGCCCTTCAATTTTGCGATTTCACTGAATCATCCTGATCCGGAAAAAAGAAAGGATATTATGGGGATTGATCAGAGGTTTCCATTGAAGGAGCTTCTTTTGACTGCAAGAGAGTTTACAAAGACTCTGGGAAGAAAGATCACATTTGAATACATCATGATACCCGATGTAAATATGGGTGAAAAAAATGCCCGACTGCTTGTAAAGCTTGCCAGATCAGTGAACTGCAAAATCAATCTGATTCCGCTCAATACTGAGTTTAACGGATGGAGAAGACCGAGTGAGGAGGAAATGGAGGAATTCAGAAATATGATTCTACCGTCGAATGTTCCTATATTGAACAGGAGATCCCCCGGCAAGGACATTGACGGAGCCTGCGGAATGCTTTCACTGAAAACTAAAAATTGATCTGTCCGAGAGTGAAGTCCATTCTGAAATCATATCCCAGATGTCTGTCCAGTTCAGGATTGATTTTTTTCTGTTTTTCAAATTCTTCCACCTGAAGTCTGTCCAGATATACATTTCCCAATGATAGACCGACTGCAGTGAGTCCTACAAATGCGGCTCCTCCTGCAGATCTGTAAAAACTGAAATTTCTTTTGCCTGTGATCTTGTTTCTTTTGTTGGCCCCGGTTGCGGCATCCACAAGAAGCGCAGCCCCGATTGCAAGTGCAGAAGCAAAGGGAAGTGTCGTAAAAAAGATGATTTCTCCTCTTCTGTACGGAGTTTCTGTATAGGCTTTTTTGGAAGCTTCTTCAACCTGTTTTTTCTGCTCCTCTCTTTTCTGTCTTCCCCCGTTCTGATTTCCTAAAATCGCGGAAGGATTGAGTTCTCCGGTAAGCGGGTTGACAGGAGAGTTTGCAAAGTTGAAATTCTGTGCCTGTGCAGGTCTTCTGAGCCCGGCAGGAGGGGGAATGATCATATTCGGATCAAATGGACGTCTTACATCCTTTGGATTGATGAGTGCGGGCTTGTCTCTTTTGGGAGGAAGCTGGTATTCCCTGAATTTTTCCCCTTCATACTCTGCCTTGTAATTTCTCAGATCATAGTCGTACGCATCATAAAAATCGCTTCTCTGAGAAAATAATGAACTGCAGAAAACAGTAAAAACAAAAAGAAACAGCCTCATAAAATTCATTCTCTGAAAAAGGAACAGGGAGTCAAGTGGGAAGAAAAATGAAAATGGATTTTAGTATTTGATTTTTCCGCAGACAGGAATATGGGTGTGATATCCGATTCACGTTAAATATTGAGGACTTGCAATGGAACCTGAAGAATCTGAATACGTTTATGTAAAGAAAGAATACCCCAAAAAAAATGAGAAGAAGACTTTTATTCTAAGAGGGGAGAAAATCAAATCTTTGGAAACTTTTTATGATGAGGCATGTGAAGTGCTCTGCGGAGGCTGGACAGGTTTCGGGCGCAATCTCTCTGCATTGACCGATATACTTCGAGGGGGATTCGGTGTTTTTGAGGGAGGTGAAAAGATCATTGTGATCTGGAAAAATTTTCACTTAAGTGCAAAGTTTGAGGATAAGAAGAAGATTCTCGAAATTCTTGAGAACAGTGAAAATGCAGAATTCCGTACAGAAAATTTCTGATGAAACTTCCCCGTGAATTCTTTATTGAGGACAGACTTGAAAAACACAGACTGAACGCTGAATGCTGTCTGGGTGAGAGCGGGATGAGGAATTTCACTCTGAGAGAAGTTTTGGAGATGACCGAAACGGATGAAAAGGATCTTCTCAGTATTTCTCTTGCCGATTCTCCGAACAGCGGAAGAGAGGATCTGAGAAAAAAAATATCAGAACTATATACGGGCATCGGTCCTGAAAACATTCTGGTCACCACGGGAACCTCGGAAGCGCTTCTCCTTATTTTTATGCATATCATTCAGAAAGGGTGCAGGGTATCTTATTTTTCGCCTGCATTTCAGGCTCTGTATGAGGTTCCATTGAGTTTCGGTGCGGAAACTGTTCCTGTGTCTGCATTCAGCAGATTTTCAGCAGAGGAAATTTTCTCAGAGCAGGCAGAACTGATGATTCTGAATCATCCGCACAACCCTACCGGAAAATGCTTTTCCAAAGAAGATATAAAATATATACAGAAGAATAAAAAAAAATACACAGGAAGCATTGTTTTTGATGAGCATTACAGATTTCTGGATTATCATGAAGAAATCGGTTTTTCGGGTGCAGATGCGTTCAGTAATATTTTTGCAACAGGATCTGTCACAAAATGTTTCGGAGTGACAGGACTCAGAATCGGCTGGGCTGCAGGCAATGCAGATGTCATTCCGAAACTGAGAGGCCTGAAAGATTACATTACTCATACAGTGAACCCTGTATCCGAATTTCTGGCTCTCCGAATTCTGGAAAAAAGACAGAGTATTTCTGCAGCACTGAAAAAAAGGGTCGGCAGAAATCTGGAAGTCTTTCGAAAATATTTTCCTCTTCTTCATTCACTGAAGTCTGCAAATCTTCCTGAAGGGGGACTTGTATTTTTTCCTGAACTTAAGGCAGGGCTTGCGAGCGAGTCCTATTCCGACTGGCTTCTCGAAAATGCAGATGTTTTTGTGCTTCCTGGGAGCAGTTTCGAAACGGAAGGATTTATCCGAATTGGACTGGGCGAGACAGAGGATAGATTTGAAAAGGGCATAAAAAAATGGGCGGAAGCAGAAAAAAAACTTGCATCAGAAAAATGAGTCTGTAATTTTATGCCATACCAAAAAAATGAAAATCGGAGAATGATATGAAAATAGAAGATATATCTTATTCTGATGCTTATCTGCCGCTTCAGGATTCCAGAATTTATTATAAGGGCCATGGACAGACAGAAAGTTCCTCAGAGCAGAACTCGGCTCTTCATGTCATAGCTCACGAAATGCAGCATGTGGCAGAATTCAAGGCCGAGGCCCTGCGCGACAAAGTGGAAATCCGGAATATCGACATTGACATCAATTTTGAGATGAGAAACGGGAAACTGGTCGCTGTAGGCGGAAAGGCAAAGATGACTGCCGAAAAGGAAGAAGAGCACAGTCATCAGGATGACAGTTTTTTTCACCCTGATCTTTCCGAGGTCAAATCAGAATTTTTCTCCAAAACAGGGTTCATCACTTATGAAGAAAAGGAAATTGCAGGACGTCTGAATACAATTCAGGACAATGTGCAGGATCTTCTGACTCATCCTTTCTATAGAGACTCCGAAAAAAGAAGCATTGATGACTACAGGGAAGAAAAACATCTGATCCAGAGAGAGGAGCATATCTCCAGAATCGATGATGAGCTGAAGCAGATGAAAAAGGAAAAGAAGGTTCAGAAAAACGATCCTTTGATGTTCTGGATTAATTCCATTCAGGGAACTATATCCGCAGGAACCGAAAGAATCGGTCATCTTCCCAAAATGATCAATATCACTATGAGAGGCTGAGTTCACTTTTTGCTTGCATACAGTCAGAATCATTTGATTCTGACTGTATGAAAAAAATTTCAATTTTTCTAATTCCTTTCTTTTTTCTCAAATGTGTTGCATTCAATACAATCAGAGCCTTCGATTTTGCGGGGGAAAAATCCCTGGAGCTTGTCGAACAGAGAATCGAGTCCCATGGAACTGACAAGATTTTAGTCATTTCCGTGGAAGGTGAAATTTCTGATTCTCCTAAATCGGGAGGCGGGCTTTTCAGTATGGGTTCTCATGATTCCATGGTTGCGGTGATCAAAGAAGAGCTGAAAAAGGCCAAAAATGACTCTCAGATAAAGGGAGTCATTCTGAAGATAGATTCACCCGGCGGCGGGGTCACTGCCAGCGATATTATTTACCATGAACTGATGGAGTTCAAGGAACTGAAGAAAATACCCGTTGTTGCTCTCTTTATGGATGTGGCCGCCAGCGGCGGGTACTATGTAGCGATGGCCAGCGACGGGATAGTTTCGCATCCTACGGCGATTACAGGGTCTATCGGAGTCATCATCAGCGGAATCAATGTGAAGGACGGTCTGGAAAAAATCGGCATCAAGGATCAGAGCATTACATCCGGTGCAAACAAAAGCATCCTTTCCCCTCTGCGGGAATTTACTCCTGAACAGAGAAAAATCATCCAGTCCGTAGTGGACCAGATGTATGAAAGATTTTTCAAGATAGTAAAAAAGAACCGTTCCAAGGTGGCAGATGCAAGACTCAGACTGATTGCGGACGGAAGAATTTTTACTGCAGAGCAGGCTCTCCAGGAGGGACTTGTCGACAGGGTGGGTTATCTTCAGGATGCAGTTGACCATCTGAAAAAAATGAGCAATTATACTGGGTCCGATTCTCCGAGCATCATCCATTACGGTTATGACAAAAGACAGAACAGAAACTTTTATCATAATTCATATGCAGAGCCTGGAAATGATATGATCAGCAGTCTTCTGAAACTGAACAGCCAGCGAAAATTTATGTATCTCTGGAAGCTCTGATGCTTTTTAATTCAATTCCTTTCCTCCTCCTTTTTGCGCTGACTTACTGCATTTACTGGATTTCAGCGCAGAAATGGAGAAAATACATACTTCTTCTTTCTTCAATTGTTTTTTATTCCTACAACAGTCCCTATCTGATGCTTCACTTTGGGGCTGTGATTGCAGTCAATTATCTTTTTGCTGAACAGCTTCTGAAAAGAAAGCTGGCAGGTCAGGACACAGGGAGCCTGATCCGTCTGAACATCCTGCTGAACCTTGCAAATCTTTTCTTATTTAAATATTTTTACTTTTTCTGTGATATGGCATATTTACTGACAGGAAAAAATGAGGCAGTCAGAGAATTTTCCACATTCGTTCATATCGCACTTCCTCTTGCGATAAGCTTCTATACATTTCAGATCATTGCATATCAGGCGGACATTCACAGAGGAAAAATACTGAATTCCATTTCGTTTACAGACTATTCTGTATTCATACTTTTCTTTCCTCAGCTGATTGCCGGTCCGATTATGAGATCGGAGGAATTTCTTCCTCTTCTGGAAAAACCTGTATATTCAGATGACTATGTAAAAAACGGCATACTTCTGATTCTGACGGGACTTCTGAAAAAAGTCGTCATCGCAGACACTGTTTCAGGAATCATTAATCCTGTGTTTTCAGCTCACAATGAATATTCGGGGCCTGCGCTTTTCCTGGCGACACTCGGTTTTGCCATTCAGGTGTATTCTGATTTCAGCGGTTATTCAGATATGGCAAGAGGACTGGCTTTTCTTTTGGGATTTGACATTCCTGTAAATTTCAGAGGACCTTTTCTTTCTCAGTCATTTACTGAACTCTGGTCGAGATGGCATATCACTCTTTCCACCTGGCTCCGGGATTACCTGTACATCCCTCTGGGGGGCAACAGGGACGGTCACAGCGGTAGAAATATGATGATCACTATGAGTCTCGGAGGACTCTGGCATGGTGCAAATATCAGTTTTTTCCTATGGGGATTTTATCTTGGACTTCTTCTTTATATCGAAAGAGTCTTTGTACAGTTCCGGAAAAAAGAAGGAGATCCTGCGGTTAAAAAGTTTTCCATCTTTCGTGCAGTGCCTGTGTTCATCATTTTCAGTCTGTCGGGAGTTTTTTTCAGAACCGGAATTTTAGGAATCAATTCAATCCTGGTCTGCTATGAGTTTTATCTGAGGATGTTCAGTTTTTCAGCCGGAAAAATGGTGTACAGATATGAGGAACTGATTTTTTATATTCTTTTCGGGTATTTGCTGAATGCACTTGAATATTCAGAAACTGCACTTTCCGGTCTCAGAAAATTCAGAGAGATTCTGATTCCAGTCTATTCCGTCTGCATTCTTCTGCTTCTAGGACTCTTTGGAGACGGGGGCGGTGATTTTATTTATTTCCAGTTTTAGAGTGCAATGATTTTTCAGAAAAGAAACAGTCCTTTCCTGATTCTTGTTTTTTTTCTGGAATCCTGTTCTGCAGGGGGCGGAGAATGGTACAGGAGACTTCCCGGTGAAAAAAAAGAAGTAAGAAATCTGAAAATGGCAGGACTTTGGAAAAAGAAGACGCATCCCCGATCACCGATGAAATCGAAATACTTTACTTCAGAATGGGATGAGGAAATTCTGATCTCATCAGACGGGACATTTGTGAAAAAATTCAAAGAAAGAAAAAGAAAAGGCGAGGAAACTGTCGAAGAGTTAATTATCGGTCGGGGGACCTGGACTGCAGAAGGGAACTGGGTTCTTCTTTCCACATCCAATATTGAGAAAAAAATGATGAAAAATAATGAAAATGCTGAAGTTAAATCATTTGACACTGCTCATCAGCTTCTGTACTATAGTGTGATTGACAGGAATATGATTGTGCCTATGGTGAATGACAGGGCATATACTGAAAGGGAATTCGGAGTCAAAGACGGAGCGGAAAGACCATATGATGAAAACGGCAGAGGCTTTCGTACATTTCTCAAAAATTACTCTGAAAAAGAATATCATTCCCATTCCTATTACCGGGCAGACTGATGTCATTTTTTAATTTTTTAAAAAGCAGAGAAGTTTCCTTTTTCAGAAAAACTGCCTTTTATCTTTTTCTTTTTTCGTTATTTTCCGGTTTTCTGTTCTTTGCAGGAATTGTCTCTCAGGTCTTCTTTTTCGGCCTGCTTGCCGGAAGTTTTTCGTTTGCGTTCATTTTTCTCGGGATCAATTTCAGACAGATCAGTCTGATCAAAAAATACCTCGGAATCGTTCAGTACCTCGATCTCGATCCTCTCGATAATTTTGATGCAAAGAACAAATATGCACAGGATCTTCTGTTCAGCGGGGACATCAATGATGATGCATATGAAGTGATCAGCTATTACAGACCTCTCGGACTTCTTGGTGGCGATTTATATTATCAGAAAAGAGATAATAAAGGCTATTACTGGTTTGCCATAGGCGACAGTTCCGGGCACAATATCTATTCCCATCTTTTCAGTTCCATGATCCTGATGGAGCTGAACTATCTCATTGCAAATGAGGATTCTCCCAAGGGAGTGAATCAGAAAATCAACAGCAACCTGCGTCAGAAGAAACAGTTTGAAAGTCTTCCTCTGTATGCATCCATGTCGCTTCTCCGTGCGGACAGCAGGGGAAACTTTACGCATTACGGGCAGCATCCCAATATGGTCGTATTCAGGGCGGAACAGAACAAGACTGAAATCGTAGAGACTGGAGGGAGTTTCATCGGACTTGAGTCTATGATTCCTGAACCTGATCATCCTCTGGAATTTCATCTGAACAAGGGAGACATCCTTTTTACATTCACTGACGGCCTGTATGAGCAGAAAAACAGCGAAAACAGATATTTCGGAACGAAACTGTTTCAATTCCTGTCAGAGGAACCTAAAGAGGATCTGGGAATACTTGTTTCCCGTCTTTTCTGCGAGGTGAATCTGTTTACTGAAGGAAAAATATCCGACGACATTACTCTTCTAATTATTCGTAAAAAATAGACTGCCGATCAGGCTGCAAGCATCGGAAACTGAAAAGGTTTTGTCAGGCTCAGTGCCTTGAAAACATGTTCTTCCCTGACATTCTCTGAGCCGTCCAAATCTGCATTTGTTCTCGATATTTTCTTGATTTTCTGAAGTCTCCTTATGCTCAGATTTCTCTTCTGGAAAAGGGACTGAAATATTTTTTCTGCACTGTTGTCCATTATAATATATTTATCTATGTCCTGTCCTTTCAGTGACCCGTTGAATCTGCACCCAAGTTTTCTGTACCTTTCTGTCTGAATCAGAAATGCATTTTCAATTCTGCGGTAAGTTTCTTCCAGAGGAAAAATCGAAATGCTTCTGTCTCTCTCTTCAAGGCTGTACATTTCCGCTGTGATGTCTATCCTGTCCAGGAAAGGTCCGGAAAACTTTCCCAGGTATTTCTGAATTCTAATTTCAGAACAGATGCAGTTCCTCGAGACAGATCCGCTGTATCCGCAGGGACAGGGATTGGATGCGGCTACAAGAAGAAAGGAAGCAGGGTAGGTGACATGATAGTTGATTCTGGACACTGTGACATGTTCATCTTCCAACGGTTCTCTGAGTGCCTGGATCAGAGGGGACTTGAATTCCCCGAGTTCATCCAGAAAAAGCACTCCATTGTGAGCCAGAGTCACTTCACCGAGTTTCTGAGTCTTTCCTCCGCCGATCACAGATACATCGGATGCAGTGTGATGAGGAGAACGGAAAGGCCTTTCTTTGGAAAAAAAAGATATATTTTCATTATCGGATACTGACCTGATTCTGAGTATCTCGGAAAATTCCTCTGTGCTCAGTTCGGGGAGAAGATTCGGAATGAATCTGGCGAGCATTGTCTTTCCGCATCCTGGACTCCCGATGAAAAGACTGTGATGCTTTCCTGCCGCCGATACGATCAGATTTTCCATTGCAGGGATCTGATCATTAAAAAGAGATATTTCGTAAGGACGCACTCGCTCTGAAACTGTGGAGGATATATCCTCATATTTTTTCTGTCTTCCTGAAAGAATGTCCTCGAGCCCTGAAAGCTTCTGAACGGGAAACAGATTCAGATTCTGAAAGAATCCAGCTTCATATCTGTTGTCGGATGGAAGTATGATTTTATCAAATTTTTTCGGGTCGACTGAACAGAGGATGTTCGATATTCCTTTCATCGGGCGGATGCTTCCGTCCAGTCCAAGTTCACCCAGGAAAAGAATCTTTTCCCAGTCAAATTCACCGAAGATCTGCCCTGTCCTGCTGAGAATTCCTGCAGCTATTGCCAGATCAAGAAATGCAGAATCCTTCCTGATTCCAGCCGGAGAGAGGTTAACCAGAATATTCATCAGAGGGAAAAAATAACCGCTGTTTTCGATTGCGATCCGTACTCTCTCCGGTGCTTCTCTGACTGCAGAACCGGCAAGACCTACGATATTGAATCGCGGAACTCCCTTTTTGATGCTGATCTCAGTTTTTACAAGTCTCGATTCCATTCCGTCAAGACAGGCACTTATGCAGAAGGATATGCTGTTCATACTCAGTAAATACCTGTCCTGAAAATGCTTCATACAGAATAAAAAATGAGTAAAATTTCATTATACGCTGGAAAAAAACGGAAAGGTGAATCTTTTTATTGCAGAAGAAAGAGAGTTCGGCTCACTTTGTTTCCATCCCGGAGAGCCGAGGCAGGATTCAGTATTTAGCGGTCACGTAGAATACTGAATCGATGGGCTGTTTTGAAATGGAAGGGTCTGAATAGCGCACAGTTGACGGCAGACCTTTTTCCGGAACAATGAAATATCCGAAAACAGTCTGCAGAAAGGGAGAGGATTTCCCAGGAATCGTTTCACTGTCGCCAATGTAGGAGACTCCTCGGACGTCGCCCTGTTTCCCTATAAATCTGACAGTATCTTTAGAAAAATATTCTTTGCCCTCATATACGAGTGAAAAATTCTGAGATTTTATTTCTATGCTTTTATCTGTGTCATTCAGGACGGAAAAACCGCAAAAGCAGATTTGATATCCCTTCGGAGCCTTCAGTTTAATACGTCTGACATGGTGCAAAAGTTCATTTTTACATTCGCTTACACCGATAACGGTTCTGATCGGCAGGTTTTGAGGACGGTAGCTTTCATCATAATCTGCTAGACTGATTTTTGTTTCGTCGACCTGTTTTAATGCATCATCAATTGTATTTTTCATCACAGACTCTGAGTATTTTTCATAATTCATGGTGTTGAATAAATAAATTGGAAAGAGCAGCCAGCCGAGATATTCCTTTAGTACAGGCTGTTCATAAGGTGCGAGGCTGTGTTTTTTTCCAGCATTATCGTAAACAATCGGAACCAGTGTTGTTCTTAAATTTCTGTAACCAGGAATAATTCCCAGAGTAAGGTAAGACTGAATCATCAGTGAATCTTCATTGATGAGTTTATGCTGAATTTCGAGAATATTTTTTTTGCTGTGATTCGTATATTCCTGGGAAAAATCGAATCTGTAATTTGTTCCGAATGTATCTAAAAAGACTGTCTTACCGGAACTGAATTCATTTGCAGCCTTTTTATATGCAGGGACAATGGCATTCAAGGCTGTCATACTTTCTCTGAATGAGATGTCAGGGCTTCTGACAACTGCTATTCCGATTTTTTTAGAAACAGAAGTGACTGTTTTTTTGGAAACATCTTTTTCACTGACCGTGAATACACTGCATTGCTGGACAGCCGCGATAAACAGAAACATTGACAATAATTGATGGATCATTTGTATTACCTCTTTTTATTTTCCTATCCTTTTTTTTTACAATTTTCTGTCAAATGGATTGAATCAGAAAACAAAAGCTCAGCCTGCAGACTTGGAAGCGGCTGCACTGAGCAGTTACAATAGAAATGAGATATTTTTTCCTTCATATTCCTGCAGGCATACTATTCAAAAGTCGGGAGTTTTTCGTTTGGAATTCCGATATATTATCGTGTAGATATATAATTGGAGGATTTATGGAAGAAAAATCAGCAGATGTAATTGTCATTGGTGCGGGCATATCGGGACTGGGGGCGGCAGTCGATCTTAAGAAAGGCGGGAAAAAAGTCATTATTCTGGAGGCCAGAGACAGGGTAGGCGGAAGACAGTACACTGACAGAACCTGGAAAAATACATCTCTGGATCTTGGACCAGGCTGGATTACTGGGATAAAAGGAAATCCGGTGACCGAACTTGCAGTGAAATTCAAACTTAAGACAGCCGTTCAGAATGATGACAGTGATAATGTTGTTCTTTACGATCCGGAAGGAGAAGAAGTCTCTGATGAAGAATGGGATAAACTCGATTCTGATTTTGATGAAATGATGGAAGAACTGGGGGAAGAAAGCGAAAAACTGGAAAAGGATGTTTCTCTCGGTTCACTGATTGAAAAATATATGGATAAAAATGATTTTTCCGAAAAAGAAAAGATCAAGATGCGCTATTATGTATTCGATTCAATCGAAACCGATTATGCGATGGACAGTTCTGAACTTTCTGCAAAATACTGGAATTCGGACGACGGGTTTGAAGGCGGTGATGTGATTTTTCCGAACGGTTATGATGAGATTGCACAGAATCTTTCAAAAGGACTGGATATCCGTCTTGAGCATACAGTTAAAAAAATATCCTATAATGATGATGGAGTGACTGTTGAAACAGATCAGGGAACATTCAAAGGAGATTATGCTCTTGTGACTCTTCCTCTGGGAGTTCTGAAAAAAGGAACAGTCAAATTTGATCCGCCTCTGCCGAAAAGAAAGCAGGACGCAGTCAATCGTCTCAAAATGGGTGTAATGAACAGACTGTATCTCAAATTTCCGAAGGCTTTCTGGCCGAAGGAACCTGAGCTGATGAATATGTATGCGAAGAAAAGAGAAGACTATCTGGATATGATGAATTTTTATCATTACCTGGATAAACCGATCCTGCTCTTTTTTACGGCAGGAAATGATGCAGTGGAAAAAGAATCTCTTTCTGATGAGGAACTGATTCAGAGTGTAATGAAAAGTCTGAAAAAAATATACGGGGAGGATATTCCAGAGCCGGAAGATTATATACGGAAAAGCTGGTCGAAGGATGAGTTTTCATACGGATCGTATGCTTATATTCCGCCCGGAGCTTTTCCTGAAGATCACGATGCGCTTGGTGAGTCTGTGGATGACGTTCTGTTTTTTGCCGGAGAGGCGACAACAAGCGACTATTCCGGGACAGTACACGGAGCATTGATTTCAGGGAGAGAAGCTGCCGAGGAAATACTTTCTGACTGAAATTCCGGTTTTTTAATTATAAGATAATTAAAAAATAATCTTTCCTTCAGAAAACTGCATTTCAGGAATACCAGTCAGGCATACAGACCTGACTGGATTTTCTCAATCTCAGTAATCCTCAAATTTCCACTCAGGCAGTGTCTTCAGTTCCGAATTGACTTTATCTGAAACCGGCCAGGCCCATTTTCGAAAATACGGAAAAAGATTCATCTTCACTGTCTTGGAAAAAATTCTGACCCAAGTGTCTATTTTATCCTGATTGTTCTTCGGCTTCTGCGCATCGGGAAGACTGCTGTACTGTGCAAAAACAGACTTGTATGCATTCCATCCGAATTTTTCCTGAAGTTTTAAATATGTCATCAGTGCAATGAAAGGATCCTTTTTCCATTCTTCAAAGTCGCCTCCCTTTTTCAGATAACTTTTATATTTAATCCTGTGCTCCTTGAGAATCTGGTTGTCGATCGGTGCAATTTTTATCATTTTTTCCATATTATATAATGTGAAAATATTCGTAGTCACCTCTGTTGTTCCCTCAAATGTCCATTCTCCTCTCTGCATATTGTGGCCGATTTCATGAAAATGTCCCCAGGAGCCTTCTGTGAAGAGTTTTCCGTCAAGACCGAGGACAATCTCTTCCTGATCCATCCAGGTCATAATTGGGTTCCCGGAATGCATATAGCCGCCTGAAATCTGAGTGTCGCATACGATGTACTGAGCATAGTTTCTTTTCTTTTCCTGAAGAAGTTCCTGCGAATTTTTCCAGGCAGTTTCCCAGAACTTCGCAAGCTTCACTGGATCTTTCAGTTTTTTCAGCGCTCTCTCGGTTGTAACGATCTTTATATTGGAGTTTCCTATGATTCCCCATTCAGCATCCGAGTTTTTGAGCATCCTGTTCCAGTCTTCAAGTGAGTGTTTTTCTGAATTGAAGGATATGGCCTCAGTTCCTCCCTCAATGGAAAATTCAGCCCTTGATCCGGGTTTCGGATTTTCAATGAAGATAAGCCCACCGAAAGGATTCATGATCTGCACTTCTTTTTCATTTAATGATTTATTAATGCTGATTTCAGGCCATCTTTTCCATTCCTTTATCTCATCATTAAAACGCAGAAGTACGTCGGATTGAGCTCCGATTCGTATTCCTAGTCCGCTTTTCAGAAGGCTGCCGTCCGTCTTTATTTTAATGATTTCCAGAGGCCTAGCATACAGTCCTGTTTCGATCCAGAATGTATCCTTCAGATCTGCTGAGATTTTTCTTTTAGTCTGAGAATAGTTTATGGAGCTGATCTTTCTTGATTCGAGAAGTTTTCTCATCTCTTTCTGGTTCTGAAAAATCTCTCTCGGAAAATCATTTCCTGTCTGTATCCAGTAATTCAGAAGTGCAGCTGTGAGAATTTCTTCAGTCTTTGATTTTTTCAGAGGACTCTCTTTTGTCGGGATCAGCTTTGTATTCTCCTTCATCTGTTCGATGAGAAAGTCCTTGTGCTCCTTCAAAAGAAGTTCAGGACCGTCAAAATCGGCTAGTCCTTCCGAAAAAATGTTCAGATACTGTTTCAGTTCTTTTTCACTGATGCTTTTCCCTTTTTTCAGAATCTGAACTGCCGACTGGACAGCATTTCCGGAGAGACGGTCATTTCCTTTATTGTCCGATTTGAGTATTTTTCCTTTTGCATAACCTGTTCCGAAGAATATGCCCGCAGGAGAAAACAGAAGATTTCCTGGAAATTTTTTGATAGATTCTCCTTTTTTTCCGTCCCCGTAGCTCATATATACCCAGCCCATTCCGGCACCTATGATTTTTCCGCCCCCGTCCGCAAATTTTAAGAGCCTGTCCGCATCCTGTTTTCTGAACCAGGAGCCGATTTCGTAAGGAATGCTGATAATCACAAGATCATAAGAGGAAAGATTATCCGGAACTGTATTTTTTGTTTCGGCTTTCCATCTTGTATTTTTCAGGTGACCTGCAGGAATGTTCGGAACAATGAGAACTTTTTTTGCATCCGATGGAGAAATTCCCAGGGCTTCCGCTGTATTCAGAAAAACATTCAGATTGTCCTGAATCTGATTTGTCTTTTCTTCAAGCATTGCACCGTGAGTGAACGCAGCAAGACTGCCTTTTCCGTAATCTGTCTTTGCAATGACTGCATTTCCGTCTGAGTCTGAAAGCAGAACTTCGGCACGGCTTCCGAAAACGATGAGATTTCCCGGGGCACCGTCTATCGTATAGGAAGAAGAATTTTTCATAATGTCAGTCCCCTGAAGGGATACCGCAGATGTGAAGAGAAAAAGACGGATGAGCTTTAATATCATAAGATTAGTTTTCTGACAGTAATCAGATTGACAATATAAATTTGGATGCGGACAGAGATGCTGCGACGCATGATGCAATATCGGCTAAAGTGCTCCTGACAGGAGTAACGCAGTCTGTTCTTATTCGCGGCTGCGGATAGCGAAAATCACCGCACCTCAGGACTTGGGGACCGGGATGAACAGAGCACAAAGGAAGCAATGCGTTTCATCGATTCTAAGTCGGAATTTCTGAACAATTGCCGGAATGTACGTTTTCCAAGTCGAACACTGCATGCAGGAAAAAAAATTATCCCGCCTTGGCCTGAATTCCGGATTTAGTTCCTGCGCTGATTTCATTCAGGATCTGTCCGGTCTTTCCCAGAATCTGAGAGAATACAGGTGCATTCTCCTGTGTTTTCTGAACGGATGCTTTCAGTGATTCTCTGGATTTCAGGAATGTTTCCCGGATGGATTCGAGCATTGTGAACCCTTTTTTTGTGTCATATACAATATCTCCCACTGTAATGCTGATTTCTCCGTTTATATTGTATGCGTCTATATAGACTGGAACCACAGGCATTTCATAACGCTTGGAAAGAACAGCCACTCCCGGATGAAGTTTTCTTGTTTTTCTGAATCCTCTAAACCAGGTGCCTTCAGGAAAAATCCCTATAGCAGAGGGTCTTCTGTTCATCATTCTTCTCATATCTGCAAGTGTGATCTTGTCCTGTTTTTTTCGGTTCAGCGGGATGAGATCGGAAGAGACTACGATTCCCTTAGTCAGCTGCTCCTTTACTTTTTCAGTGAAGAATTTTCCTAATGCAGATTTTGGATTTGCAGGAGAGTCGTAGCTTGTGAGTGCAGTGCTGTAGAATCCGAATTCCAGAAACATTCTTCTTGCAATATAGGCATCGTAAGGCATACTGATGAATTTCAGAAAACGGCTTCTGGGCTTGATATGGTTAGCCGCAACAAAAAAAGATCTGCCCTGCAGACCGGAAAGTTTTTCAGTGCCTATGTATCTGCATTTTTTTCTGCCGTATACAATTCTCATTGGAACAATTAAAAAAATAAACAGCACAAGTCCTATCAGTCTTCCCAAGTAATACATATCAGCTCCTGAGTTTCGGTTTTCTCCGAATCTGAAACATAAGATGAACAAGCTTCAGAAAAGTTGCAAAAAAAATTTGAGGGGATGGCGAATGGCGTTGCCCATTAGCTTTTACCAGAACAAGGTTGCCCTCTTTGTCGTCATTCCGAAGGAGCTTGGGCTGAGCAGATATTGTTTTCAGGAAAGCGGCGACTGAGGAATCTTAAAGCGTTTGCTGCAATGGATTTTTTGGAGGAAGGCGTTCTGCTCAAAATGCATTAAGATCTATCCTTCCTTCTGGCGTCGAGGCAGCCGAGGCGACAGCAGATGAAATGTATTCGAGGATAGCGGTCATCTAGTAGCAGCTTCCGAGTCTGCGTATCGAGATGTCCAATCTTTCAAGGACTCGATACAAAAAATACGCTGTTCTGCGTATTGACAGACGGAATAGGTTTAATCTCCTGGTCATTCTATACCATTGTTATTCTACGAAATAATATTTTTTGTTGTCATATTTTATTTGTTCTTACAAATGGATTTCTTGTGGAAGTCTCTATTTTGACAGCGAAACAGCGAAACAGCGAAACAGCGAAACAGCGAAACAGCGAAACAGCGA
>DAORDI010000022.1:0-34495 GCA_035345895.1 Leptospiraceae bacterium | reverse complement strand
GAAAAGGCTCATCTTGCCAGGTTTGCAATGCAGATCGGAGGAAAATGGCAGGAAGGGGAGGTGGTTGAAAAAGAAAAAGCAGTAAGAGCCTATGAGGACTTTCTTCACAGAAAGCAGGATCCCGCTCTTCTGGAATCGGATGCAGGAAATGAATTCAGTGCCAGAATTTTTCCTATCCCGGCCAAAGGAGACAAGGAGCTGATTGTTTCCTACTCTTCGGTTCTCGACTCTGAACCGGCACGTTATTCCATTCCGCTGATCGGACTGCCTGAAATGGAAGAATTCAAAGTCACTGTGCTTTACGACGAAAAGGAATTTGTACAGGGAGAGTCCGGAAAAAAAAATGATGACGGGTCAACTGCCGAAAGAAAAGTTTTTTCCGTCCGTAAAAAGAATTACAGACCCGAAAAAAATTATTCTTTCACGCAGAAACCCAAAGGGAACACTTATATGAAGAACGGACGTCTTTTTGCTGCGCGTTTTGTTCCTTTCAGAGAAAGTTCCTCAGAGAAATTCAGTTCAGATTCCGCAGTGTTTCTGATTGACACTTCTGCATCCGCCGCACCGGGCTTCAGTCAGAATATCAAATCTCTCCGCGAAATCATATCTAAATCTAATCTTAAAGAAATATATATTTATGGTTTTGACAATAAGCTGACTTATTATGGCAGTTCAGCTTCTGACCTGGACAGACTTGCTCAGACAGTTCCGCTGGGATCGAGCGGGCTTCATTCTGCCCTTTCAGAACTGAAAAAGAAGGACGAACTGAAAAACTCCAGACTGATCCTAGTATCGGATGCTGTTGCCACGTCAGGGACTCTTGAAAAGTCAAAGATTGCAGATGCGGTAAAATCAGCACAGTGGGTCAGCCGTCTGGATGTCATTGTTCCCGGAGCCTACAGGGATGAGGCGCTGATATCTGAACTGATCCGTTCAGGCAGAATTAACGGAACACAGGTCGGTCTTGCAGAGGGAACTGACGAAATACTGAAAAGGCTCAGTTCAAAGGTTCATTCAGGAAACAGACTTTCTCTTGCAGGTGCAAAATGGGTTTACCCGGAAAACATTGAATCAGTTCAGGCTGGTGATCCTGTCACAGTTTACGGTGAGCTGAACGGAACTGACACAGATATTCCCAAGGAACTTTTATGGAACGGAAAGAGCATCGGGAATTTTACACTTCTGGATGCTGAAGAGCTTCTTCTGGAAAGGGAAGTGACCGCTGCACGTATTCAGAGACTGATTTCACTTTCTGAAACTGAGCAGAATGAGGATGCGTCAAAAGGATATCAGCTCCAGGCTCGGGAACTTTCCATTAAACACAGAATTCAGTCGCCTTATACATCTTTTCTTGTCCTCGAAACAGAGGCTGACTATGAACGCTTTCAGATCAGCAGAAATTCCATTACTGATATAATGACTGTAGGGCCGGCAGGAATTGATGTGATCAACCGGAAAAATTCCAAGCTGTATGAATTTCTGGACAATGTAAATCGAAAGGAGCCTGTAAAAAATTCCGCTCCGGAGAGAGACAGACTTTCCAAGAAGAAAGAAAAGAAGGAAGAGATCCGAATTGCGGATGCATTGGAAGGAGATGCGGATGAGGATGATGCGGAAGAATCCATAAGCAAGGCAGATCTCGGCAAGAGCTCTAAGGATCAGCCGGCAGACCCTGCAAAAATTCAGGAAGCAGACAAGTCTCCCGGAAGACTAAGTGATACAGCTGGTCCTGCAAAGTCTCCGGATAAAGGCGGTGCAGATTCAAAGGTTTCCGGTGAAACCTCTGTTCCTCCGCCTTCAGAAAGACCGAAAACTGCAGTTTCCTCAGATGAAAAACCGGAACAGGTGCGAAGTGCTGAAAGAGAAAGAAGAAGACCTATTTCTGAAACGACGGCAGTTTCGAGACCAAGACCTGATCCGGAACCAGAGGAAAAAAGAGAAAAAGTGGAGCCCTATACAGGAAACAGGAAAAAATTCCAGAATTTAATTGATAAAAGAGATTATAAACAGGCTCTTCAGTTTGCACTGGACTGGAGGACCGGAAATCTTCAGGACACGCTGGCTCTCACTGCGCTCGGTGACGCATTTCTGAAAAACGGAAACAGAAAAGATGCAGTGCGTGCCTATTCATCACTGATCGACTATTTTCCTAAAAGAGCAGATATCAGAAGATGGGCCGGGGAAAAACTTCTCTCAATGGGAGAATATGAAGAGGCATCCGACACACTGAGACATGCTCTTATTCAGAGACCGGATCATCCGAGCACATATCATCTTCTTGCATCTGCTTATATGAAAGGCGGAAAGTATGCTGAGGCTGCCTCAGTGATACTGAAAGGAATCAGTTTCAAATTCGATTCCAGGTTTTCATCGGTACATGACATACTTTATGATGATCTGGATCTGGCATACAGTCTTGCCCTGAAAAACGGAAGCAGGGATATGGAGTATTTCGAAAAAATTAAGACAGAATACAAACTCAAAGTTCTTAAAAAAGAAATACGTTTTATCCTGGTCTGGGAAACAGATGCCAATGACGTGGATTTTCATATTTATGACAGGAAGGGAAATCATGCCTGGTACAGTTCGAAACAGCTGGAGTCCGGCGGTGAACTGTATGCAGATCTTACAGGCGGATACGGTCCTGAATGCTTCCGGATCATTAATCCCTCTGCTTTCCCTTACAGGCTGGAAGCGCATTATTACAGCAGAGGACCTATGGGATTCGGAATGGGAGCGGTTCAGATCATCCGGTATGACGGTGAAAAGGAGCTGGAATTGGAGACAAGGGATTTTGTGATAATGAATGACGGTGCCTATCTCGATTTGGGAAAGGTAAAGGAGTGAACTTTCTGAAAAAAAGTTTACAATCCTCAATCTCAATTAGAATGCAGCTATGAAACAAATTTATTCATTTCTTCAGCTGCTGATTTTGGCAGCAGCTTTTTCATTCTGCGGAAAGCCGCCTGAGCCGGGCATACCCGTGACATTGGACAAAGTCTGTTCTGCCGAATACAATCCTTTTTTTGATGAAAAGAAAAGACAGGTTCACAGAAGGCTTTCCTTTGAAGGCTATCCGGCATTTCCGAGATCAGTAATGGTGAGTTCTACAGTCATACTCGATATGTACCCTTCACCAGACAGGAAAGGAACTCCTGTATCAGTTTCTTTCAGCGTAAAGGCCAGCAGGAACAGTGTGGAAAAACCGGGTAAAGGGTACACTGACAAGGATCTGAAAATTAATGCCAATGACGGCACAGAAGTGGGATTCAATACAAAAATACGTGTACACGGCAGAAGACTTGGAGAGGCAAATTCAGGCTGTGTAGTTACGGTTGATCTGATAGAGACAGTAAAATAAACAAGCCAGGTTCCCTGTTTTTCCGGTTTTTTTAATACTTTAACGATAAAAAAAAACTCGGAATAAACAGGGATTCTCTTTAATACTTGCCCGTAATCTTCGGGATGGAAGTTTAGACTTAAAAAAACACCGGAAACACAGGTTTTTCTGACCGGAAAGACCGAATTTTGTATTCCGTAAATCGGGAGAGATTTATTTTGGGAGACTGGGTAAGCAAACATTACAGTTCCAGAAGCTTTGTAGAGGACCTGCTTTCCAAAAATGCAGGCACAGAAGTATTTTTATGCGGATGGGCATTCCGCTACAGGGATCAGGGCGGAGTGATCTTTATTGATCTTAGAGACAGGACAGGAATCATTCAGATCGTTGCGAGAAAGGAGATCATTCCTGACGGTTTCAAGGAGGCGGAACATGTCCGCTCCGAATTCGTTCTCGCAGTCAAGGGAAAACTTCAGAAAAGAAGTGATGACGCAGTCAATCCTAATTTAGTCACTGGGCATCTGGAAATCATCATTGAAAAGTTCTCAGTACTCAATCATTCCAAGACTCCCCCTTTCCAGCTGGATGAATTTGATGAATCAGGAGAGGATATCCGGCTGAAGTACAGGTACCTTGAATTCAGAAAAGATGAACTGAAAAACAGGATGAAGAAAAGACATGAATTCATCCTTTCGGTCAGAAACTATCTTTCTAAAAAGAACTTTCTGGAAATTGAAACTCCCATTCTGAATAAATCCACTCCCGAAGGTGCCAGAGACTTTCTTGTGCCGAGCAGACTGAATCCTGGAGAATTTTATGCTCTTCCTCAGTCCCCTCAGATATTCAAGCAGATACTGATGGTGGGGGGGATGGAAAGATATTTCCAGATTGTAAAATGCTTCAGAGACGAGGATCTGCGTGCCGACCGACAGCCTGAATTTACACAGCTTGATATGGAGTTTTCATTTGTGGATCAGGAAGACATCATCCGCGAGATTGAAGGTCTGGCAAGATACAGTTTCAAGGAGGCATTTGACGTCAGTCTTCCTGAAACGTTCCCCAGAATGACTTACGATGAGGCGATGAACAGTTACGGTTCGGACAAGCCGGATCTCCGTTTTGGGATGAAACTTCATGATATCAGCGATATCATTAAAAACTGTGATTTCAATGTGTTCAAGGGTGCAGTGGATTCCGGCGGGGCTGTAAAAGTCATATGCGTAAAGGGAGGATCTGTCATTTCCAGGAAGGAAATCGAGGATCTCACAGCCTGGCTAGCAAAAGACTACAGATCCAAGGGACTTGCCTATATGAAACACGGTGCTGCGGGTCTTGAGTCTGCAATCACAAAAAGATTCACCAAGCAGGAACTTGACGGAATTGCTGAAAGAACAGGCTCAAAGGAAGGCGATATGCTCTTCTTCGGAGCAGACAGACTGGATCTTGTAAATCAAAGTCTGGGAGCTCTTCGTCTCCGCCTTTCACAGAAATTCGAGACTCCTAAAACGGATCATTATCATATATCCTGGGTCGTGGATTTTCCTATGTTCGAAAAAGACCCGGTTTCAGGAGCACTGAATGCAATGCATCATCCGTTTACGTCACCTGCAGACGGATGTATTCTTGAGACAGATTCAATTGAGGATATCAAAGCCAAGGCTGCAGGATTCAAGTCAAAGGCTTATGATCTTGTTCTGAACGGAAACGAGATCGGAGGCGGAAGCATTAGAATACACAGTCAGAATATACAGGAAAAGATTTTCGGAATTTTGGGAATATCCAAGGAAGATTCCTGGAAAAAGTTCGGATTCCTTCTTGAGGCACTGCAGTACGGCGCTCCTCCTCACGGCGGGATTGCATTCGGAATAGACAGGATTATGATGCTGATGACACATGGGAAGTCGATCAGGGATGTCATTGCATTTCCTAAGACTCAGAAAGGAACATGCATGATGAGTGAGTGTCCTTCTCCTGTGGACAGAAAGCAGCTTGAAGAACTTCATATCAGAACGGTGCAGATTTGATGAAAAAGACGAAGAAAGAAAATACAGAAAAAGCTTCCTCGGCAGGAGGAACATATTCCTTTTCCGATGAAAATATTTACAGAAAGATCTGCGGCATCAATGACAGCCGTGTCAGACAGCTGGAAAAATCTCTCGGTGTGGAAATCATACCGAGAGGCATTTCATTCATCATCAGCGGTCCGAAGGACAAGATTGCTCATACGATTGATTTTTTGAAAAAGCTGGAAGCAAATTTTTCAGGGAGACCGGATGCAGACGATCTGGATTCTTTTGATCTGAGCTATCAGATCAGAAATCACAAGCAGGAAGGAAGCCCATGGAATCCTTCCGAAAAAATTCTGACTACAAATAAAGGGAAGGCAATTTATCCCAGAACTGTAAATCAGGAAAAATTTGTTCAGAGTCTTCAGAAAAACATCATTACCTTTGCATCGGGCCCTGCAGGTACAGGAAAGACCTTTCTGTCCATTGCAGTGGCAAGCAGAATGCTTCAGAACGGAGAGGTGGAAAGACTGATACTTACGAGGCCCGCAGTGGAAGCAGGGGAGTCTTTAGGTTTTCTTCCAGGGGATATGAAGGAAAAAGTAGATCCTTATCTCAGACCGATTTACGATGCTCTGAATGAATGCATAGGATATGAAAAAGTTCAGGTTCTTACTTCTCTCGGGAAAATTGAAATCGCTCCGATTGCCTTTATGAGAGGGAGGACTCTTGCAAATTCTTTCATTATTCTCGATGAGGCTCAGAACTGTACTGCGATGCAGCTGAAGATGATACTGACCAGGATCGGAAAAAATTCCAAGATGGCTGTTTCCGGGGATATCACTCAGATTGACCTTGCAAAGGACAGATCAGGATTCCAGAAAGTGGCTGGACTGCTTTCCGACATTCCGGAAGTGGGTTCCGTTGTCTTCGGAAAGGAAGACATCACCAGACACTATATCATAGAAGCCATAGTGAGCAGGCTCGAAAAACTTCTATGACTGATTTCCGTCGTATTGCAGAGGAGAAGATAGCTGATCTGACTGAGAAGCTGACCAGGGTGCGCGATCAGCATTTCATCAGAAAACTTCAGCTTGGACTCGTTCTCATTACGATGGGACTCTCTGCATACTACCTTTCTTATCCTTTTTTCGGACAGACCGAAATTGATCTTCGTCCGAACGGACCGTATACAATCGGTTCCGTTTCGACAGAAACTGTGATTTCCAGACGCGAGATAAATTATATCGATGAAAACAGGACACAGGCAGAAAGGGCTAAGGCATACAATTCAGGAGCATATATATTCGAAAGAGACTTTAATATATTGACTCAGACTATCAGTTCTTATATAAATGAGGAGATGGACAGTCTGAAGAATCATCCTGCCGAAAAATCATTTAAAAATATAGCGGCGCTGCTTCAGAAAAATCAGAGATGGAAGAACAAGTCCAGAGAAGATCTTGAGTTTCTTGTCCAGCATCCGAGAAAGGACAGGCTCAAGGAGCTTGTCACTGAAACTACCGGCATCTTTTTCACTTCCTACTGCATTATGAAGGACAGTCCCAAGGATCTGAGTGCAAATCCTGCATACACCGGCAAAATTTACAACAAGGGTCATAAGGAAAAAATATCCATTCTGGACGGAAAGCATATTCTTCCCAGAGAAGTCATATACAGAAATCAGTCGGTGATGGAGTCTTTTTCCCGTCTGATGAAGGACAAATTTCCGTCACTGGATTCAGAGACCCTTCATACCGTCAAAAGACTGAGTCTTTCCTATATATATTCTGTTCCGGCCTGTACATACCGGCCGGAAGAGACTGATGCAGAAAGGGCTCTTCTTTCCGAAAAGGTCAAGCCGGTGATCAGTAAAATTGAAAGGAATGAAAGAATTGTAAGAGCAGGTGAAATCATCACTCCCGAGGCCAGAACAAAGCTGGAACAGATTTCTGCAGATTCTTCAAAGACAAATATATCCTCCATTCTGTCCGTACTGATAGTTCAGATTATATTCGTTGCCATCATATCCGCCTATCTGAAAAAATATGATCAGAGAAGACTGAACGATCTTTCCAGTAATATCATTATATTTTCATTGTTATGGACCGTCACGTTTCTTGCATTCATTCTGTCCAGATTCTACTATCATCCTGACAGTTCATTTGATTCTGTGTATTACTTTGCAGTATTCGTTCCTATCGGCATGGTCGGCCTTCTGATCGGGTTCATCTATGACGAACAGCTGGCAGTGGCAATCGGATTTTACATTTCCTTTGTAGTCTTCCTGATTTCCATGAACAATGTTACATCCTTCGTCATGGCATTTTCCACAACTGTGATTTCATCCGTTTACGGAAACAGGATCAGGAAAAGGCTTGATTTTCTGAAAATCGGCTTCCTGATTGCAGGTATTCAGATGCTTGTAGCTACGAGCGGCTATCTGCTTGACTCAAGACCTTTCTGGAACAGTCTTTCCAATCAGAACTTTCTCAAAATTTTTCTTTCTTCCAATATCCTGAAAGTGTATCTTGCCTGTCTTCTGAACGGGTTTGCCTGTGCAACCGCAGCACAGTTTCTTCTTCCGATACTTGAGTATCTCTTCAACATTCCCACAAGATTCAAGCTTCTGGAACTGGCAGATACAGGCCATCCTCTTCTTCAGGCTCTTCTGACAAAGGCGCCTTCCACTTACACTCATACTTTCCTTGTCGCAGCAATGTCTGAGCGGGCTGCACAGAATCTCGGACTGGACTGGCTTCTGGTCAGGGTTGGTGTATATTTTCATGATATCGGAAAGATTCCCAATGCAGGTTTCTTCGTGGAAAATCAGCATCTGATTCCTAAGAAGGAACATATTGACAGAAACAATCCCGGTCTTGCTGCTAAGATAGTCATTGATCATGTTCTGGACGGAATTGAAATGGCAAAGAAAGCAAGACTGCCGAGAGAAGTCATCAGTTTTATTCCTGAACACCATGGAACAAGCACAATGGCATTCTTCTATCATAAGGCTCTTGCAGAACTTTCCCCAAACCAGAGAAAGAAGATCCGAAAGAAAGATTTTCAGTATCCCGGGCCCAAGCCGCAGAGAAAGGAAACTGCAATTGTAATGATCGCTGATTCTGTGGAGGCGGCGAGCCGCTCGCTGGACACAGTCAGTGCGGAATCTCTCGAAGAGTTGATACAGAAGATTATAGGTACAAAACTTGCAGAGAACCAGCTGGATGAATGCGGACTGACTCTGGGTGATCTGAATATCATTAAAAATTCATTCAAGGAAATCCTTCTTTCGAGTCTGCATCAGAGACCGAAGTATCCGAATACGGAAGAAACAAAAAAACTCGAAAAAGAAAATCAGACCCCGGTTCCCGTTTCCAGGCCGAAAAAAGCTGCGCAGAAATGAGCGAGTCCCTTCCGGGTTTTCAGGAAGTACTGATTCTGAACATTCTTTTTTCTGCAGGTTTTGCATTTATATATACAGCGTATTTTTATTTCAGCAGTAAAAAATATCCATTTCTGATGAAGTCTTTTCTTGTCTTTTTTTCAGGAGGAGTTTCTTCCTGGTTTTATTATTTTTTCCGGTTCTGGAATGTAAGAGAAATATCTCCGGGTCTCAGGAGCTTTCCGATTTTCATTGGAAATCTTTCTGCCCGAATTGCAGTTTTCGGTTTTCTTATTACAGTTCTTGCATATTTCATCTTCCTATCCTTTCAAAAAAAAGAACACTGAAGAGGTCCCTCGGTTCAGCTGCTCTGCTGAATTTGAATCGGCAGAGCAGTACAGAGTAAACGTATTTTTTTGATCCTGCGAAATGTCCTGAAACTTTCTCATTTTTTCCTCACTCACCTTGTGCAAATACATCATTAATTTTATGAAAATAATGAAAAGAATACTTCAGATAATTATAATATAATCTGGGTCTCAAAGCAAAATGATTCAGATTCTTTCTGCATCTTAAAATTTCCAGTTTTACGTATGCACACATAGATCTTTGCGGCAAAAAGAGGAAAGCTGACTCCTTCTCTATGGAATCGTCAAATATGAGAACAGCATCTTCTGATTCTATTTTCCGGACTGTCGCTTTCGAATATTCCCATAGATCTTTCGAACTGAATTCCTCGCTTCTGAGCATCCTGCTGACTTTATCATGGCTTATCAGCCCGTCAGTAAGACTTGACAGACTCACTGCGCTTGTCAGCCGAAACGACGATATCAAAAAATCTGTATACAGCTCAAAAAGTTCATTGTCCATATTTTTAGCATTGTACTGATTTCTTTTCTACTTTACTCTTTTTTGCGTAAGATGAGTTACTGAGTCGAGAAAGGATAAATGCGCGAAGACTTTGCTTAAAACAGCAGCTGGTTCTGCAAAAAAAGAATATATGCACCATTTATGATCCACTAGATTTCTATAATGGATCAGCCGAAGCGTTCGTTCAGCCGCTTCCTGACTAGCAGCTGGCAGCTTCCGAATTTGCAGCGGTTTCCGAATTTGCGGCGACTTTGATGCCATGCGAGTCCTCAAGCTGCCGAGAGCATTCATTTCCGCAATGGCCCATCTGCTAAAGGTGAGTTAATAATGCATTATTTTCCTGATTTCATATTCAGTGAAATTTTTAAACATGATGTCGAACACTGATAAATATTGTCTTTTTGTATCCGAAAGTCAGGAATTTTCCTGGGAGAGCGCAATACAGAATATATATTATATGAGTAAACAGTAAAAACAGTTGTAAAAAAAAACAGAGAAGATGAAACTTGACTGAAATGAAAATTCTGACAGTCCTTCTTTTTTTAATTCCGGAAATATATCTTTCAGCTGAAAAAGCGGATCTGCTGAAAGAGTGTACAAGCCCATCCGTCTGCCGTCAGAGAGACTGGTTCATTACCGATCAGTTTCACGAAGAGTTCATTCATCTGAAAGAGCTGAGGACCGACTGGAAAAGGATAGAAAGGTTTCCAGCACAGGTAAAGGACATTTTTCCTGAAAGGAAGAGTTCATCCTTTTCTCTCATGACAAGGTTTGATGCTTCGGACGAATTTCTGCAGTCTCGCAGGCTGAACGGAATTTATCTGAAAGGAATCGGGGAAGTGTATTCCATATATATAAACGGTGTTAAGATTGCGGAAGATGGGAAAGCCGAAAACGGGAAGACTGTAAAAAGCCGATACGGGGAAGCTTTTTATCCTGTGTTTTCAGGTCTTCTGAAGGAAAAGGAAAATATTCTCTTCATTCATCTTCAGGGAAACCCGGGTCTTCATCTTACCGGGCTGTACAGAACGCAGGGATATTATCTGGATGATTATTTTCAAATTACTTATGATGCGAGAGACAGAGTCGGACTGATACTGATTTTTCTCTACCTTTTCACTGGGTTTTATCATCTGTTTCTTTATTATAAAAGAAGAAATGAAATTTACAATCTGATGTTCGGGCTTTTTGCAATAGCCTCATTCATTTATATGTTTTCGAGAAGCGGTGTTCCATTTGAATACGGACTTGATTCAATTCTTGTGTACAGAGCGGAGCTGATGTCCGTTGCAATGATAGGCCCTCTGCTGGGAGCTTTTCTGGACTGGCTTCTTCTGGGAAGGCTTACTCTCTTTTTCAGACACTACTTCAAGGTCTGCACTGTTTTTTTTGTTCTGTTTTCCTTTCTTCCGCCTGAGTATCTTCAGTACATTCTGAAAGTGTGGCAGGTCTGCGCCCTCACTGCTATGGGTTTTTATTTCCATACAATACTGCTCTCCATCCGAAACAGAAGCAGCAATGCCAGAAGGCTTTTCTTTGGACTGGCAGTACTGATTCTCTGCACAGTGTTCGATGTTCTGGATTCAATGATTTTCAAGACTGGAATCAATCTGAACAGATTTGCATTTTTCGCTTTCGTCATAGGAATAGCAGGAGTTCTGGCAAACCGGTTCCTGAATCTTCATGAAATGATTGAGGATCTGAATAAAAATCTGGAACATAAGGTGCAGAAAAGAACAGAAGAACTGCAGGAATCACTCACAGAAGTCAGACTTTTGAAAGAGCAGCAGGATGGGGATTATTTTCTTACGACACTGATTGTAAGTCCTCTTACCACAAACACAGTCCACACAGAAAGAATTCACATAGATGTCATCATGAAACAGAAGAAGAAATTCATGTTCAAGGGAAGAGAACATGAGATTGGAGGGGATATCTGCATTTCCGATCAGATTGTTCTGAAAGGAAAAAAATATGCTGTATTTATAAACGGTGATGCAATGGGAAAATCCATTCAGGGCGCCGGGGGAGCTCTTGTGCTGGGAGTTGTGTTCAAATCCATAATATCGAGAACAGTGCTTTTTGCAGGAAATCAGAATGTCTATCCGGAGAGATGGCTGAAACTCTCCTTCATAGAACTGCAGAAAATTTTTGAATCTTTCGACGGGTCGATGATGATTTCAGTCGTAATGGGAATGATTGATACAGAAACAGGATTTATGTATTTTCTGAATGCAGAACATCCCTGGACTGCAGTGTACAGGGATGAAAAAGCATCCTTCATTGAAAGTTCACTTAAGCTCCGAAAAATAGGAATGCCTGGAATCAGTGAGAAGAGCAGAGTGGAGATACAGACGTTTCAGCTGTACAACGGTGATTCCATTTTTATCGGATCAGACGGAAGAGATGATCTGAATATGGGAACAGATGAAGCAGGAAGAAGACTGATTAATGAAGATGAGAATCTTTTTCTGAGAACAGTGGAAGAGTCTTCCGGCGATCTGGAAAAGATTTACCGTATGACGGAAGAAAAGGGGGAAGTGACTGATGATTTCAGCATTATGAGAATTCGATGCTTCGGGATCAGAGAAAAATCCTCTCCTGCCGAAAGAGAGGAAATGATTAAGGCTGTTCAGCTTTACAATGGAGAGCAGTACGATGAATCATTTGCTGTACTGCAGAACAGCAGTCTTTTCAATGAAAGAAATTATCATAAACTCTGCGCGAATATTCAGTACAGAAGGAAAAATTTCAGAGAAGCTTCGGAACACTATATCAGATTTCTGGAGACTAATCCTGAAGAATCTTCTTACCTTTTTGCAGCAGCCAAAAGCCTGAAGCTTTCAGGAGATCTCGAAGCGGCTGCAGACTTCGGTGAAAGACTCCGCCTTCGGGATGTGAACAATATCCCCAATCTGTACAATCTGGCAGAAATTTACCGTATGACAGGCAACCTGAAAAGGGCAGAGTCTGTTCTGAGTGAAATCCTGATGATCAGTCCTGAAGAGGAAAAAGCAAAAGATCTGCTCTCGCGCCTGGATCTGGCTTTCAATGAATCTGAGTACAGTTTTTGAGATTTGCTGATCTGCTTTTTTCTTTACAGAAGAGGATCGGAAATTTATATTCTGTTTCAGGAAGAGTCATAAATGCAGAACCCAATTGAAGCAGAGCAGAACGAAAAAAAGACAGTCATCCCGGTACAGAGTTCGGAAAAAAATCCGATTCAGAAAGTAAGAAGCTGGTTTTTAGAAGAAAACAGTCTGTTTAAGATGCCTGTAAAGAACTGGCATCTGATTTCTGTTCTGTTCGGGCTTCTTTTTTTGAATCTCCTTTTTGTTTTGGCAGGAACAATGAATCTGTCAGGTCTGATGGACTCCAAAATTGGAATAGGAATTCTGGCCGTATTGGGCTTTGTTCAGATATTCATTGCAGCTAAACTTTTGTACAATGCCGGTTATTTCTTTTTCGGATTCGGAATCCTCCTTTCAGGTGCAGCATTCGCTTCCGACAAATATCTCTTCAATCATGAAGTATTTGCACCTTTCAGTACAAGGACCACAGTGCTTCTCTGGATCACATTCAGTGCCCTGACTCTTTCCTCATTGTACAGACTTCTTCCCGGTGCAGTTCTTGCAGTCATCCGTCCTCTTCTCGGATTCGGCGCAATCCTTTGCATTCCGTTTATTATCACTCTTCTGCCGATCTGCCTTTTTGCCTGGGTAATGATTCCTTTTGCAGGTCTTGGACTTCTTCCTTACAGTCCGATATTTGCATTTATTCTTTTCATAAGGATGTTTCAGCTTTCAGGCGATGAGCTTGCGAAAAGAGGTCAGACACATTATCAGAAGTATTCGTTCGGTGCTTCTGCCGTGTTCCTGCTTATGGCTGCAGTTTATTCGGTGAATTTTTTCATAGACTGGAGCAAGTCTTACAGTGCAGTCAGACAGCTGGATTCTGCCGATGCAGAGTCTCAGAAAAAACAGGATATTTTTCCGAAATGGGCCAGAGCTGCAGAGAAACTTGAAAAATCGGATGCGCTTGAATACTTCCTGATGCCCGAAAGAAGAGTCAGAAATTCAAGCATGTTTTCTTCCGGTAAAAAGTATGATCCTTTATCATTTTTATCCTCACTGATTTTTTCGAATACCGAGAGCGGTCTTTCTGAGGAAGAAAAAAACAGGCTTCTCAGGTTCTTTTTCGGATATTCCGATGAAGAACTGGAAAGACTCTGGAGCGGAGTATCTCTTGTCACTGAATCCCAGGAATCGGTTGTGGAAATTGATCTTGCATCCAGAACTGCCTATACTGAAACAAAGCTGAAGATACGAAATGAAAAAAAGGAAAACTTCAGACCTGAAGAGGCTCTCTATACTGTTTCAGCACCCTCCGGAAGCATAATTACATCCCTCTCTCTCTGGATAAACGGAAAGGAGGAAGAAGGAAGACTCGCTTTCAAGTCTCAGGCGAAGAAAGCCTATGAGACAATAGTCGGAGTGGAACGGAGAGATCCGTCACTGGCAGAATGGCTCGAAGACGGAAGGTGGAGGCTTAGAGTTTTTCCTGTGGAACCTGGAAATTTCAGAGAAGTAAAAATTGGGATAATCAGTCCACTTATAGAAGAGGGGAGCGGTCTGAGATATTCTCCTCCTGAGCTCGCCGGGCCTCCATATACAGCAAAATCCTGGAACAGAAAGGTCAGATTTTCAGGAGGCGGAAAACCGGAATTCCTGGACGGAAAGGCCTCCTATACTGAAAAGGAAAACGGCATATATGAATCCTCTTCACTTTCCCTGCCGAATCAGGGATTTACAGTCAGGAAGACAGAAAACCCTTCCGGAAAATTCAGATTTGCGGGCTTCGAATATACCGTATCCGGCTATGAGAAGACTGAGTACAAATCTGACATTGAAAGCATTATACTGTATCCTGTAGATTCCTCTGAAAAGGAAAGTTTTCTTTCTCTCATCGAAAATCTTTCTCTGCTTCAGAAAGACGGAAAAAAAGTGTATCTTTACGGAAGCAGGATGCTCCCGATTGCAGACCTGGACGAGGGAAGAAAACTTCTGAATGAGATTCAGTACAGAAAGTTCCCTGCATTCCCTTTTAATGAAATAGACAGTTCATTCGGAAATACTCTGATCATTTCAGGAAAAGGAAGATATTCCGTTCCATACACTGAGCTGAAAAATTCTGAATATTACAGACTGACTGAAGAGTTCTTTCAGACAGGAAAGAACAGAGTTTTTCTGCATTCAGTCTCAGGAGGAGTATCCGATTTCTGGAATTCATTTTTAGGGATGGAAAGAGTCCTTCTTCTGGGAAAAACGAGAGAGGACCTGCTGAAATTTCTCAACGAGGGGAAGATTTTAATGGAAAAAAATGATGAATCCTCTCATACATTTTCGAACGCAGGAATCACTGTCACAAAATCCAGAACCTCAGAAAAGATCAGTGAGGGATCGGACAGGGCAGCAAGGCTTTTTCTGTACCGAGATCTTATGAATCTGTTCGGAAGAAAAAAAGACATCGGACAGAATGAATGGAAGGACATTCTGGAAAAGGCAGAATTCATCAAGGCAGTGAGTCCTGTGACTTCTCTGATCGTTCTTGAAACTGAGGCGGATTATGAACGTTTCGGAATCAAAAAAAAGACAGGCGGACTCGGGAGTTCTTCGCTTCAGGACAGTTTTCTGAAGAGCAAGGATGGAACAGTTCCTGAACCTGAAGATTGGATTCTTTTTATTCTGTCTCTTTTCTGCGCTGTCTGGATATTCCGAAAATTCAGTGCCGTTTCCTCAGGGAGATGATTTCAGGTTATTCTTTTTTTCATTTTTATCCGCTTCTGTTTCTCCCTATGTTCTTGAAAAAAACGGAGGAAGGAACAGGTCTGATCAAATTTGCAGTTCCGGTTCTCGCGGCTCTTCCTCTTGCTGCTTTCGGGGTGCATATGAATTCAATTCAGATTATTTATGTTTTCTGCATTCCGTTAATGAATGCATTGCTGAAATGTTTTTCTCTCGAGCTCAGGACGGGAGGGTATTTTCTTCTTCTTCTGATCCCGCCTCTGGAAACAGGAATGTTCACTTATTTTATCGGAATGCCGCTCAGGCTCCGTCTGACTGAGATTTCCTGCACTCTCCTCACAGTGTTTTCGGAATGCAGAAATTCGGGCAACAGCCTTGTATTCAGAGATATGGTTTTTACCGTCGATCAGGTCTGCGAGGGTCTGAAATTCTTAAATATATCTGCACTTACTGTATGTATTCTTGAGAGACTGGCCGCAGCTTCGGAAATGAACAGACTGAACATATTCAGAACTGTCATTTTTACTGCCGGTTCCTTTCTCTGGCTTCCAGCCAATCTTACAAGGATTCTAGTTCTAGTGCTTTCGGGGAGAAATGCGGAGAATGTTTTTCTGCATAATTCTGCAGGAATTTTTATATATTCTGTAATGATACTTATGCCCCTTCTTTTCTTTTTTCTGATTTTCCTGGGGGAGAACAAGGTCAGGCTTGAACTCAGTCTTCCAGGCTTCCCGGAAAGAGGGAAGGTTCTGCTCCCTGTGCTTGCACTGACCGTTCTTCCATTTGTTCCGTCGGCCGGGACAAAAAAAATGAAGCCCTGGCCTGATTCATTTTTCGGTTATTCAAGAACAGCAGGGGACAGAAATCAGGGTACAGATGAAATAGCTGTAGCATACAGCAGAAATGATGCAAAACTTATTGTGAAAAGAGGCCTGAATCCGTTCAGGTCGGGACATCCTCCGAGGATCTGCTGGAATGCATCCGGTTTCGGAATGAGAGAAGAAAGGGATGAATACATTAAAGGATTCGGAAAAGTCAGAAAGTTCATTCTTGAAAAAGGAGATGAAAGATACTATTCCGCATACTGGTATGAAAATAAGGATGCCGGCTACCGAAACGGAAAGCCTGATGAATTCGGATGGAGATTCAATTCTGCTGTATTCGGAGAGAAACATCTTCTCTTCAATATCACAGCAGTCAGTGAAGCGGTCCTGGAAAAAAGACTTCAGGAATTCATTCAGGCAGAAATAATTAAAATTGAATAATTTTCTCCGCATTTTCATGATATACTTTTTTCAGTACTTCCTTAGGCAGGCCGATTCCATAAATTTTCCAAAGTCCCTTTCTCGGCTTGTGTAAAGGATGGTAGTCAAAGTATTCATCCTCTGTCTCCAGAAATCTGGAATACACATCCAGTTTCCCTTCATCCGGCGGTCCGTCCATTCCGAATACAATCCTGTCCTGCCATTTTATGAAAAATGCTTTCGCCTTTTTGGGCTGTCTTCCCAGTTCATCGATTCTTGCTGCTGTATCAATATATACATTAGGATGATCCATAAGAAGTTTTTCCGCTTTTTCCAGATCGTGCGAATACTCGCCGAAATGAAGTGAAATGATTTTCAGTTTTTTATGTCTGGAAAACAGTTCATCTCTTTCCTTCATTACTTCCTCAAATTTAGGAAATTCTTTTCCGCTGAAAGCGGCTTCCGGATGTTTCACCACTTCCTCAAACCTTTCATTTTTCCCGTCCGCAGGCTGAAAAAAAGCGGGCGGGTCAGCAGTGTGAATCGAAATGATTAATCCCTTTTTTTCACAAAGATCAAAGAGAGGATCAAGCTCAGGATCATTCATTTTGAGACGTTCTCCGTTCTTTTTTTTCAGAAGAAGCCCGAAATTTTTCCAGAGTTTGATTCCCCTGCTTCCGTTTTGAATGTCATTTTCAAGATCCTTCAGCATCAGTGAAAAGGAATTTTCCTCCTGCAGTCTTTTCCAGTTGAATGTGGAAAAATGGATAATTTTAGGATCGCTGTATTCTTTTTTCATTGAAACAAATTCAGATCCGGTCGTAAAACTCAGATTGATGAATTTTGAATAATTATAGGTTTTCAGATCCTTTGAAGTCTTTTCAGGATTAGTATTGAAAAACTTTCCTAAATGTCCGTGAGTTTCAAAAACGGGAAAGGACGGCAGTTTTTTCTGTCTTTTGTCTTCCGTATTAAGAACGGGAACGGGTTTATAGTCTGAGAGAAAGATTTCCTGGGGCAGATTAGGAGTTTCTTTAGGAGTTTCAAGTCCCAGTATCCGTGCACCTGCCATTTTGGCACGAATCTGATTTTTAGGAAAGATAAAAAAGACCAGAATCAGATTCAGAAATAGGGATAGAATAAATAGGATTTTTCCTTTATTTTTCATTGTTTTTCCTTCCAATGCAGAAAAAGCTAGTATAGAAAACTGATATTTCGGATCGTCTTTTTGTTCAGTTCAGGCAGAAGATCTGAGCGAAACAGGTGCGAAGGAAATATTTAAGAACAGTAACTGAAAGATGAAGAAATCAATAAATCATAAAAAAAAGAATAAGAGCAGAAAAAAAGCGTTCAGCTATGAAGAAGAGAAACTTCCTGAAATTCTTCCTATCCTTCCTATAAAATCCAGACCGATATTCCCCGGCATTATTACTCCAGTAATGATCAGTGCAGGCAGGCTTACTCAGACCGTCGAAGATGCTTATAACAAGGAAGGTTTTGTCGGGCTTTCACTGATCAGGGAAGAAGATGAAGAGAAGGAAATCACTGAAAATATCTATTCAGTAGGGATTGCAGCCAAGATTCTGAAGAAACTGAATATGCCTGACGGAAGCGTCAATATTCTGGTAAATACAATTCACCGATTCAGGATTGAAAAGTTTTCTTCGACTGATCCGATCATAAAAGCAAAGGTAGAGTATCCTGTAGACTTTTCTGATGATAAGAATAAGCCTAAAAACTATCTGAAAGGACTGATCCGTACAATTTTAATGTATGCGAAAGATCTTTCCTCGAATAATCCAATGTTTACTGAGGATATGAAAATGACTCTGGTAAACATCAGTGAGCCCGGAAAAATTGCCGATTTCGTCGGGTCTGTTCTGAATCTCGAAAAAAATGAGTATCAGGAGATTATTGAATCTCTGGAAATTCATGACAGGCTGGAAAAAGTTCTCCTATTCACAAGAAAGGAATTGGAACTTCTGGATGTTCAGAGAAAAATCAATGACCAGGTGAACCAGAAGATGGACAGGAATCAGCGTCAGTACTTTCTTCGCGAACAGCTGAAGGCAATTCAGGGAGAGCTTGGACTAGGTGAAGACAAATCTGAAAAAAAATTCACCTCTTTGGAAGAAAGGCTTATAAAGGCCCGTGTACCGGAAGAAGTGCTTGCAGAGGTTAAAAGAGAACTGGAGAAGCTGAATTTCATTGAGCCTCATTCTGCAGAATACCAGGTTCTCAGAAACTATCTGGATATGATAGAGGCTCTTCCGTGGGAAGAACCGCCTGTCAGGAACGTCAATCTGAAAAAGTCCAGACAGATTCTGGAGGAAGAGCATTATAAACTGGAAGAGGTGAAAAAAAGAATACTTGAGTTTCTGGCAGTGAGAAAACTCAAAAATGATTCCAGAAGCCCTGTAATTATCTGTCTTGTCGGTCCTCCCGGCGTGGGGAAAACCTCCATTGCAAAATCCATTGCAAAGTCGCTCGACAGAAAGTTTCACAGAATCTCTCTCGGCGGTATGAGAGATGAAGCAGAAATCAAAGGACACAGAAGAACATACATAGGGGCGCTTCCAGGCAAGATACTTTCTGCGCTCAGGATTACAAAAGAAAAAGATTCTGTAGTGCTTCTCGATGAGATCGACAAACTGAAGAGCGGATTTACCGGAGATCCTGCAGGAGCCCTCCTTGAGGTTCTTGATCCTGAGCAGAATCATTCCTTCAGAGATCATTATCTGGATCTGCCATTTGATCTTTCCAGAGTATTTTTTATCGCAACAGCAAATACATCGGATACTATCCCCAGAGTGCTTCTGGACAGGATGGAGGTCATTACTCTTTCAGGTTACACCACTGACGAAAAAAATGAAATATTCAAGCGTCACCTTTGGAAAAAAATTCTTGACAGAAACGGGATAAGTCCTTCCAGGATTAAAATATCGGATGCAAATATCAGGTACATCATTGACTCTTATTCCCGTGAAGCCGGTCTCCGTTCTCTGGAAAAGACAGCGGACAAGCTGATCAGAAAAATTGCTCTGGATTTTCTGGAGAAGGGGAAACTGAAGACATCTGTTGAAAGGAAGCAGATTGAAGACTATCTTGGAATGGCTGTTTTCAGGGATGATGAAATGGTGAAACCTTCTGTTCCTGGTACCGCTCTCGGTCTTGCATGGACTACTATGGGAGGAGCCACACTTTTTGTGGAGTCAATTCTTCTGGAAGGAAGGGCCGGATTTCAGATCACTGGAAAACTGGGAAAAGTGATGAATGAATCAGCAGCAATAGCACTCAGTTATTCGAGAAGCATTTTTTCCGATCCTTCAAAATTCGAAAAACATCGGATTCATCTGCATGTGCCTGACGGGGCTACTCCCAAGGACGGACCGAGTGCAGGAATCACTATGGCCAGTGCAATACTGTCCCTTGTATCGGGGGAAACTCTGAAACAGGGAATTGCAATGACTGGAGAGCTTACACTGACAGGAAAGGTCCTTGCCATCGGCGGACTGAAGGAAAAGATACTTGCTGCAAAAAGAGCCAATATCAGGAAGATCATTTTTCCGAAACAGAATGAGGCTCATCTGAAAGAGATACCGGAGTACATTAAAAAAGATGTGGAATTTTATCCGGTGACTGACTATTATGAAGTGGCTGAATTAATATTCAGACCGGAAACAATGAATTTGTTCCGTTTTGAAAAAAGAAAAAAGGGGAAATAAGATGGGTGTTCCATTCATTGATATAAAAAGATTTGAGAACGGATTCTTGGATAAATGGAATTCAAAAACTGCTGAAATGAGCAAGAATGCTCAGTTTATCGGCGGAGAGGAAGTTGCAAAGATTGAGAAAAGTCTGGCAGAGTATGCTGAAACAAAGTTCTCTGTTTCCTGTGCAAACGGAACTGATGCTATTCAGCTGGCTCTTCGTGCTGTCGGAATCGGCAGAGGCAAAAAGGTTCTTCTGCCCAATTCGACTTTCTGGGCAACATTTGAAGCTGTAGTGAATGTAGGTGCTGATCCTTATACTGTGGACACTGATCTCGTCGATCTTCAGATGGATTTTTCTGTCTTCGAAAAGGCTGCCGATGAAATAAAACCGGATGCGGCAATCATTGTTCATCTGTACGGATGGGGATCTGCCTCACTTCTCAAGTTCAGAGAATTCTGCAGGAGCAGGAATATTCCTCTGATTGAAGACGGTGCTCAGTGCTTCGGAGTCAGGATAAACGGTGAATCCATTTATAAAAATGCTTATATTTCCACTACATCCTTTTATCCTGCAAAGGTGCTCGGTGCAGCCGGAGACGGAGGGGCAGTCTTCACAAACGATGCAGGTCTGGCTGACACTGTGAGAAAACTAGCCAATCATGGAAGGACCTCTCATTACGGACATGGTTTTGCAGGCTGGAATTCAAGACTGGATTCGCTTCAGGCTGCATTTCTGAATCTGAGCATGGAAGTGTTTTCATCGAGACTCGAATCAAGAAAAAAAATCGCAAAGAAATATCAGGCCGATCTTAAGACTAGAGGATACAATGTAATTACGCCGCCTTCGATTTACGAGGAAAACGGATACTGTAATGCGATGCTTCTTCCTAATTCTGAAAGAACAAAACTTGAGGCTCTTCTTAAGGAAAACGGAATCGGCTTTGCCAATATATATCCGGGAGCGATGTCCGATCAGGAAGGAAGCAGAGGATTTCTGGTAAAAAAATTCGGCGGAGACAATGCGAGAGAAATCAGCAGCACTGTCCTGAATCTTCCTCTTTTTGCATACATGACTGATTCTGAATACTCAGAAGTTCTGAGTGTCATAGACAGATTTAAGAAATAATCGCTTGGAAAAGATCCGATACATTCTGATTATTTTTTTCCTCTGTCTTCTGGCTGTCCTTACTTTCAGCCTGACCAAAGGTACAAGTTTTCTGGACAGAGGAATTGAACTGAAGGAAGAGCCGGATCCCGTAAAAAATAATTCTGTCAAAGAACCGCCGAAAGATCCTGTTGAGGAAAATGCGAAAGTAATATGGAAGAATTATCTGTTCTTCCCGCAGGAACTCAGTCAGGAATCTGGCGGGTTCGGACCGGACAGCATAATGAACCATGCCAGAAACCTTTTTTTTGCAGATCTGAATTCAGGAAAGCTGATTCGGCTCTTCAACAGAAAAGTCTACATTTGGGATTATTTTCCTGGAGAGTTTAAAAGAAAGGGAAAACCTCAGGAGACGGCCTCCGTCGAATCAATTGATCTGGGTCAGAGACTCATCATTATTGCAATTACTGAAGACACTAACAAGGACGGATTTCTGAATCAGAAAGACGGCAAGCAGATTTTCCTGTATGATCCGGAGGAAGAAAAACTTCAGGAGCTTCTCCCGGAAAACTGCTATTTTGAGAAACTTCTTTTCAATACGAGAAAGAATCTTCTGGCGGCAATGGTCAAAAAGGTTTCGATGGAAGACGGAGTCAAGACCGAGGAGATATGCATTTTCAGCTATGATACCGCTTCGAAGAAGTCAAACATAATACAACTCAAAGGAAAATAATGATACTGAAATTATTTTTATCACTTTCTATCATTTTTTCATTATCAATCGGAATTGGAGTCTTTCAGAGCAGGCCTGAACCGCAGGAGACAGTGCTTTCTGCTGAAAGAAATGTGACTGAAATACTGAGAAGGTCCTGCTTTGACTGTCATTCCTCAGAGGTCAGATGGCCCTGGTACTCCTATATATTCCCTCTGTCCAGTCTGATTGCTCATCATATAAAGGAAGGAAGAGAAGAACTGGATTTTTCAGTATGGGATTCTCTGAGTGTCAAAAAAAGGAATTCTCTCGCCGACAAGATTATTGAGGAAATTGAAAAGAACGAAATGCCTTTGAAGTCATATACATTTATGCACAGAGAGGCAGTTCTTTCCTCGGAAGACAGGGAGATCCTGAAGAACTGGGCGAAAGGATTCATGGATGAATAGGGAGGAAATACTGGAGAACAGACGTTTCATGTCTCTTCACTCCGAGTTTTCTTCCTGGAAATTTCAGCTGAAAAACAGAATCAGAGCAAAAGATCTGCACAGATATTATATCCTCACTGAAAATGAATTGGCAGGAATTGAAAAGACTGTCAGGCTCAATGTGGGGACAGTACCTTATTATATGCTTCTTTCCGATCCTTTTGATCCGGCCTGTCCGATCAGAAGAATGATAATCCCGAATGAAATGGAAACGTTCCGTTCGCCTGAAGAGTCCCCCGATCCTCTCCATGAAGAAATTCTTTCGCCGGTCAAAGGACTGACCAGGATGTATCCTGACAGGGTCCTTCTGTTTTCAAACCAGGAATGTTCTGTTTACTGCAGACACTGTATGAGAGGAAGAAAAGTATCTTATAATGAAGAAAGAGTGACAGAAGATGATTTAGAAAGATGTTTTCATTATATCAGAGAAAATCCTGAAATATCAGATGTAGTCATTTCCGGCGGAGATCCGCTGAATCTGAGCGATTCAAGAATAGAGTTTATTCTGAAAAGTCTGGAAGAGATCCCGTCCGTAAAAATCTGCAGGATTGGAAGCAGAAATCCAGTCACTCTTCCTTTCAGGATATCGGGAGAACTCTGTGAAATCATTGAACGGTACAATACGGACAGGCTTTCGATATTCTGCAACACTCAGTTCAATCATGCAAAGGAATGCACAGACGAGGCAAAGACGGCTGTTCTCAGACTGCTCAAAGCAGGGGTAAGTGTGGGCAATCAGTGTGTGATTCTGAAAGGAATAAATGATTCAGGTGAGGTGATGCTGAGTCTTCACAGAAAACTTCTGGAAATGAGAATCCGCGCTTATTATATGTATGACCCTGAACTGATTCCCGGGTCTAGAGGTTTCCGTACTCCGCTCTGGAAAGGGGTAGAGATCATAGAATACATGAGGGGAAAAATTGCAGGTTTTGGAATTCCTCAGTTTGTGAATGATCTGCCCGGCGGCGGCGGTAAAATTACAATGTCTCCCGACTGGTACATTGGATTTCACAGAAAAAGCAGAACTCATGTATTCCGTTCCGCAGTCAGAGGGACTTTTCATTTCAGTTTTGAGCCGGAAGGTTCAGAGTATGATCTCAAATACAGACAGATAGATGACGAGGAATTTCAAAGACTGCGGGAAAACTGTCCGGAAATTTAAAGCTTAAGGACGGGGTAAAAAAATTTCATTTTTAAAAATGTTCTGTCCGACCTTCGCCCGAAAGATGCACAGGCATCATTCCGGCGAAGGACGTCCATTTCAGAAAAGACTGATCAGGCTTCTTTTTTGGATTCTTCTGCCCACTCACATCCGAATTTTTCTACAAAATAATTGTCAAGTTCATCCGCTTTTACTGCAAGTTTTACAAGGTTGTCCTGAATTTCTTTTTTGTTCGGACCTTTCATATCTGAAAGATGCGCACGGTAGGAAATATAGACAATGGAGTCACGTATTGCCAGATAAAACGGTTTAGCAGGACTTGAAAGAATATGAGTATAGATTCCTTCCAGATTTGTCTTAGGAAGCTTAACCAGAGGACTTACTGCAAAGAGATAATTATTTCTGTATATAAAATATCTCACAAGCGCACTTCCCTGATGGAATTCCCAGAATTCAAATCCCTTTCTTGCAACTACAGGATCCAGCTTCAGTTCCTTGAAAACATCTTCGACAAATGCTGCGATTTCAGTTTTTGGAGCTTCCTTGAAAAGAGTCTTGATGTCGAGTTTTGCACCGCAGTTAGGGCAGTGTTCCACTTCTTCATAAAGAGGGTGGTTGCATGAAGTACATTTCACTGCAAATGCAAGGTTTGGATTCAGACGGAGTGCATCCAGTTCCTCCAGAACAACGTCAGCAGGCAGTGCAAAGCCCATATTGTCCGCATTGGTAAACTTGGATGTTGTAATCCCGATGATTTCGCCTCTGTGGTTTGCAACGGGTCCTCCGCTGTTTCCAGGATTCACTGCAGCATCAGTCTGAATGTAAGACTGACCGCTCAATACCTGTTTAACGTTGGATACAATGCCTTCAGTTACAGTGAAAGGCATCCCGTAGGGAAAACCTAGAACTGATACCTTATCCATCGCCTTGAGGTTCTGATGTCTTAAGAAGCCGATATCAGGCATATCCAGAACCTTGTGAGGCTTCAGAATAGCCAGATCGTTCAGAGGATTTACCACGAGCACGTCTGCTGCAATCGTTTCTTTGGACTGAGTTTCCACTCCCACTTTCTTAAATCCGCTCACTACATGGAAGTTCGTGATAATTACATCATTGGCCTTATAGTAAAGTCCGCTTCCGCTTCCTTCGGAAGTATTGATTTTTACGACTGCCGGAAATATTTTTTCTAAATCGCTCATTGTGATTATCCTTTAAAAAGACTGCTAATTTTAGAGAAAATGCTCTTTGCTGAGGATGCCGCTGCAGATTTAATCTCTGTTCCGCCTGCATTGCTCTGAAATTCAGCCAAGGAGCCTTTTACCATATTGCCTTCCTGATCAAGCTCTATCTCCATAATCTTCTGAATCAGTCTGTAAAGAATTTCAGAAGCTGATTTCCAGTCTTTTCCGGAAGCCTTGGAAAGAGTATTCTCTATTGCGGTCATTACATCCGGCGTCAGAAAATACAGATCCATTGCATTGTAAAATTCATAAGTCAGAAGGACTGCTGTATCAATGTAGGAATGGCTTGACATCCATGCAGTAGTGTTGTTGAAAGTGTTTTCAAAGAGTTCCTGAAGTCTTGGAATTTCTGCTCTCGGTTTGATCGGCATAAAAAACTGAGGATGAAAAAGGGATTCCTTGAACTTCACACTGTCGTAACCTGAAAACTTTGCCATATTTTCTCTGGCTGCCAGAATAATGTTGTTTACACTGTCGTTCGCATACATTCCTGAAAGTGCATCCTGCAGTTCCCTTGCAAGAAGACCCTGAGGAAATGTCACGTGTCTCAGACGGAAAAATGTAATTGCCAGAACATCGCAGGTCAGGTTGTACCATCTGTTTTTTTCAAAGTAATCGGCATATTTCAGACCTTCTGAAATGATCTCCTTGAATTCGGATTCTGCCTTGCTGTATTCTGTCGGGGTAAACTGATCCAATACCGGTTTTTCGACATGATCCAGCTTGAATCTGTCTATATAGTAGTCGTCATTATTGTCTGCCTGAGTGCAGAGCTCATCAAGCATATAATAAATTTTGTACGGTTCACAGTTCGATGTCTTGTCTTCGTATTCGTACCAGAGTTCTTCTCCCTTCAGCACTATCTGACCGAGGATCAGAGTAGAAAAATTCTGCTCAATCATCTGTCTCATAGCAGCTACTTTGACGGAGCCCGGAATGAATTTCAGAAAAGGAACACTTACTTTGAATTTCTCTGCATCTGCCTGAATATTTACATAAACGGAACCGTGAGGGATTTTCAGACTGATCGAAGGCGTATCGGGGATCGGTACAGGGCCGTTGATGTATCTGAGAAGGTGAATCAGTGACTTATAATAATTGCCCTGATCATAGTACTTTGTAGATTCGAACCAGTCATCCAGAGAGATCTTTCTGTGGTACTTGGAAATAGGTGGTAGATATTTAAGCGTATTCTCCATAACAAAAAATACATACAAGCGGAAAGACCGTTTTTGGCAAGCTAAAACAGTTTTTTTGCTTTTTCTTTCAATAACTGAACTTTTTCTTTCTATTTTCGAGAAAATCGAACAAAATCATCTTTCCCAGTTCTTTAGGATGGGGGTAGAATATTCTTCCTTCCACTGATTTGGCAAACTGCCGGATGAAACTTTCCTCGCCGAAATAATTGTAATCCCATTCTGACGTAAGAAGAAATGTATTGACTGTGATATTGTCTTCCCTGCACAGAGAGGCCTCCCTGAGAGCTTCTTCGAAATCCGAGGGGGCAGGAGGGTAGTTGACTTCAAGAATGCTTCCCTTGAAATGGGCCGTCGGTGCACCGTCTGTAATCAATATGATGTTTTTGTTCCTTATCTGCCTGGAAGAGAGGATCTGTCTCGCAGTTTTCAGTCCTTTTTGCAGATTTGTGAAATAAAGAGGGATGAGTTCTTCTTTTTCCTTTTCTCCCATTTTGTTCATATTGTATCTGAGCCGGATGTAAGGATCAAAGATAGTGACTGGATACGGCTGAAGTGACGGAACCTTGGAAGCAGGAATAATTTTTGCCAATGTCCCGAACCCGACGATTGTCAGCTGGTCATCCTTGTACTCGGATCGAATCAGTGCATCGATTGCAAGGGTCACTTTTTTTGCATTGAAGAATCGGGATGATCTCGCCATAGAGCCGCTCATATCAATCAGAACGACTGTGCCTGACCGTGAGGTGCCTCTGGCAAGAGAGACTTCCATATCCATAATGGAAGGTCTTCTTCCATTGCCTCTGAATACAGAGTTTTGAATGGACGATATGTAGTCGATTTTGGAAGTGCTGTCGCCGAATTCAAGGGCACGGTTGGAGGCAATCAGGTTTTCAGAGTCTCCTGTCTCCTTGGTGAATCGGGATGAGGAACTGCTGTCGTTTTTCAGTGAGGAAAAAATTTCCTGAAGGGCTCTTTTTCCAAGTTTCTGAACGGAAGACGGAGAGAGTTCCATTCCGCCTTCTTCATTCTGGATGACCTGACCTCCTTTTTCGAGAAGTTCGCGGATGGACTTGAATATCTGTTCTCTTCTTTCCAGAAATTCCTGAAAGCTTTCTGGACCGAGCGTTTCTGCAATTTTTCCAAGATCCATATTAAAAAGATCCCCAGATTCGATTGCTTCTCTGAGCGCTGCTCTCAGTTCAGTGAGTTCTTCCAGTCTGGAAATGATTTTTTTTGCCTGCCTGACTGATTTGGGCGAGACGGTTCCTGTAAACGGATATTTTTCTGCTCCGTTTTTCAAGGTGTTCAGATCGTCTAGTTCTTCAAGATACTGATACAGTTTCCCCTGAAGTTCGGAAGGAGCCTCCCAGAGTTTCCTTCTGAAACTGTCAGTGCTTCCTGAACTCAGCAGATTTCTGAATTCCTTGAAATAGCTGTCTCTGCTGTTCTTTTTCTCTGTTTCGGAAATCTCCTTCTGCAGACTGTCAATAGTTTTCTTTAATGTAAATTTTTTTAGTATTTCCGAAATCTCATTCTCAGTCTCATTAAGGAAGTTTTCGAGAAGGTCGTTCATTCCTGCTTCTTTGAGGAACAGGTTCGCTGTCATGCCTTTTTCGATGAGAATTCTGAGAGCTTCTTCAAGAGATACATCATATCTCATGATAAGATCAGTCAGAAGAGACATCAGTCTTTCTTTCGAAAAATTTCTGTCATCCTCAGGAGTAAATTCGAAATACTGGTGTGTGATCACTTAATGTGCTCTTTCTTGGAGATCTTTGCCGGATAGCAGACATTCTTATTCAGATCACAGTAGAAAATTTTGGAATTGATTGTAAGTTCACCTTTGCCGGAAAGTTTGACAGGAAAAGACTGAACCTTTTCGAAATATTCCGGTTTTTTTACCATCGGTGTTCCCTTGAAATCACTCTTGAAAGACTTGACTTTCAGATGATTATCGCCTTTCAGTTCAATCTTGTTGGGTGCATCTTTCTGAACTGCATAACCTTTTGGAACAATGATTTCCAGTTTATAATCATCGCCCTTGACTTTTGTGAGTTCGAAGTCGATAGGAGAATCGGTTCCGAATACGGTAACAGAGGAAAGGAAAAGCGCAGATATTAATATGTTCTTCATACTAGTATTGACGGCAGAAAAGGGTCAATAGTTCATTTTCTCAGTATGAAACTTGCAAAAAGAAACTTTCTTGAAAAAAAATCAGACATCTGAATGATGAAGATATGTTTACGGAGAATACTCTCTCTTTAGGATTTCATCCGCAGACGATGAAAAAGTATACAGTTCTCGTTGCGGAAAGTGCCAATACTGACCATCTTCTTATCAATCAGTATCTCAGGGCAATGCAGTTTGAAATTCTGGAATCGGGTGCCCGCGATTTCGGAATAATGAATTCCATACTGGAACACAGCAGTCCCGATATTCTGATCCTCAGCTTTGATCTTCAGGGAATGGAGGATCCATTCGACAAGATCAGGGAAATCAGAGCAAAACATTCCGGAATAAGGATACTTGTCATCTTTACCAAAATAGACAAGGACGTTCTGGAGATAATGAAAGGGCTCGGTGTGAACGGACTGATGGTTAAACCTGTCAATAAAAGCTCTCTTCAGGAAAAGCTCGCAGGAATGCTGGGCAGAAATGATCTTCTTCCTAAAACGCTTGAAATGGGAAAAGAGAGTGCGGCGGCAAAGGACAAGGAAGCAAAAGCACTCAATGACAAACTGAAAATTCATGAACTTCACATTCCGAATCTGCCTGAAGTCACGGACAAGATCATCATGTTTGACTTCGATCCCACAGGAGGAAGCGAAAAACTCGAGCAGCTGATTCTTCCTGACAAGGGACTCTGTTCCGACATTCTCAGGATTGCAAATTCAGCCTTTTACGGAAGATCAGGCAAGGTCAAGACTCTGAAGGATGCAATTACTCTCCTTGGAATCAGAACAATAAAGAATATTGCAATAGTACAGACAAAGAAAAGCATAAATAAAAATATTTCTCATTATCCTTTATTTAAAAAATATCTGTTCGAACTTCCCACTCTGACAGCCCTTGTTTCATTCGACCTTTCTGTGCCGATGGGACTGAAAAAAATCCGTGAGGAGCTTTTTCTGCCTGCAAGCTTCCGTGATTCAGGCAAGACGATTCTTGCACTGAATCTGACCAAGCAGTATCATGATGTAATCGAGGTGCATCATAAGTCAGGGATCAGTCTGAGTGATCTGGAAATGGAAGTCTTTCATACAACTTCAAATGAAGTAGGACTTCATGTCTTCAAGGTCTGGCATATGCCCGAAAATCTTTACGGAATTATTCAGAATCAGAGTTTCGGAATGGATCAGATTTCAAGTGTGCAGGATATAGACAGACTGACACGCCTTGGAGAAATTATTTCCAGAAAGCTTCTGAGTCTCTCTGTTTCCTCCGGTGAAACAGAAATGGCAATGTCAATTATGCAGATATACAAGGTGCATGAGGGGCTCATAGATGCCTTTGATGAGGATTATTATGACAATATAAGGACTCATCCCTTTATGGAAGTTCTCTGAAATCAGAACAGTCTTCCGAAAAAGAAACTGTTTTCTCTGATAAATCCGTAAAGTTTTTCAAGCTCTGTCTTATCCGGCTTCTTTCCTTTTCTGAAAGGGGATATGCGAAATCCTTTTTTTCCGTTTTCCTTATTGAAAAAAATTTCTTTTTCATCATCGTCTATGATCAGATCTGCATTTATGCTTCGAATATCCTTTCTTTTTCCTGCGTTTTCGGGATCATAATCTTCCCGAAATATGCATTTCGAAAAGAATTTTTTAATCTTCAGCCTCGTCAGTATTTCTTCTGCTCTTTCCTCAGAAGAGTTTGTCCAGAGCACCAGGGTATGTTTCTCGGAAACAAGTTTCGAAAGAAGCTCCTTTATTCCTTCTCTCAGCTCTGAACCGAATTCATCAGAAACTGTATTGTCCATATCAAATACGATTTTCACGGATATCCCTCACTGATATCAGTTTCGGAGTTTTCCTATTCAGTTCAGACTTATTTTTTTAAACTGTCACTGGCAGAGACTGCGTGAAGTGTTTCCGACAGTACTGCGTGATCAGGAAAAATTTAAACTTGAGTTTCTGTCTCCGGATGAAAAATCAGTTACATGAAGATTTACCTCACAGGAATCGGATTCATTGTCGGAATCACTGTCATGTTTTATTTCACAATCATCGAAAAGGAAAATACAAAAAAAGTATACCCTTACAGAATGAAGATGTATTATCCGAGAGCTGAAGGAATCCGGGACGGGACGGAAGTTTCTGTGCTTGGAATTCCGAGCGGATTTGTGCAGTCTGTGCGTTTTGTTCCTCTCAGGGAAGTCTATGATGCGAGATTTGTACCGGAGGGAAAGGAAGCCGTTGAACTGACTATTGTGCTGAAGAAGCCTGTTACATTATGGGATAATTATAAAATAAAGTTCAAGAACAAGACTGTGTTTTCTGGCAGAATGATCGACATTGATCCCGGGTCATTCAGAAGCGAAAACGCTTCTTTCTTTCATCCGACATCGGAACATTCAGCTCAGGAAAGGGACCAGGCTCCGTCCACTGAGTTCTACGAGGATTTTTTCAGCGGAGCATTTCAGACTCTCGAAGAAAACAGGGCGGAACTCAGAAGGATAAATTCAGGACTGCGCGACATTACCTCCAAAATTAACAATGGAAAGGGAACCGTCTCTAGTCTCATCAACAGGGATACACTGTATGACAATATGAACGAGTCTATGACAGACCTTTCGGTCATTTCCAGGGAAGCACGCTGGTACATGGAAATGTCGAGGGAAAATGATACTGTGCCGTTTCCTTTCCTTTCCACTGTCACCTTGAATCTTCTTTCGCTGAACTATCTGAGTCAGAGCACAAAATGAATGTATCGGAGTTTAATTCTGCGAGAGTCAGAGATGTAAACGGAAAAGGCTTCAATCAGTACGGAAGATACATACTGTACTGGATGCAGTCTTCAAGAAGATTTCACAGCAATCATTCACTGGATTATGCCGTTCAGCTTTCTCAGAAGTCAGGGAGGCCTCTTGTCATTTACGAGGGACTTGGATCTGCCTATCCTTGGAATTCCGAAAGGATTCATCGGTTCATTCTCGAAGGCATGGCCGAGAACAGAGTCTTTGCGGAAAAAAACGGAATTACATACTGGAGTTTTGCAGAGTCAAGGAAAAATCCTGCCGGGAGGATTCTCCGGACAATTTCAGAGGATGCATATGCCGTCATTACGGATGACAATCCTTCCTTTATCTTTCCCGAGCAGACACTGAAACTCTCGCAGAAAATCAATGTACAGCTCACTGCAGTGGATTCAAACGGAATAATTCCTCTGAAGCATTACGGGGAACCCGTATCTGCAGCAAGGGTTCTCAGGCCTCGGCTTCACAGACTTTTTGCGGAAGGTTATATGAACAGGGCCGTCAGGGAGCATTCCTGGAAAAAGATTCTTTTTCTGAAGGAGAAAGCACCGTTTACTGAGTTTACTGCAGGAAAGGGCGCAGTTGAATCTGTTCTCTCTGATATTGATTTTTCATACAGTGTCGGTCCGGCTGCTTCCGTTTCGGGAGGAAGAAATGCAGGACTCGGCAGGCTGAATGATTTTATCATTAAAAAGCTTTCAAAGTATTCTGAAAGATCCAATCCGTATCCGCCTGAACTTTCCTCAGCGAGCGGTCTGTCGCCTTATGTTCATTTCGGTCTTCTGTCTGCAGATGAAATCGCAGAAGCAGTTCTGAATGCTGCATCCGAAGACAGATGGTCCCCTGATCTGCTCAATCCGGGAAACCGGTTCAACAAGGAGAATTTCTTTCATTCCGGAGGAAAGGCAGATCCGTTCCTGGACGAACTTCTGACTTGGCGCGACGTCGGTTTTCTCCTTTTTTTCGGAAAGCCTGAATTCAGAAAGGACCTGAATGTCCTGCCTGACTGGGCAAAAAAAAATATGGAAAAACACAGAAAGGACAGACGGGAATTTCTCTACAGGAAGGAGAGATGGGAGTCTGCGGACACTCATGACGAACTCTGGAATGCAGGAATGAAGGAGCTGATTTTTACCGGGACAATGCACAATTATATGAGAATGTACTGGGGAAAAAAAATGATTGAATGGTCCGCATCCTTTGAAGAGGCATTTGACAGTATGGAGCATCTGAATAATCTGTACGCTTATGACGGAAGGGATCCGAATTCGTATACCGGGATATTATGGTGTTTCGGTCTGTTTGACAGACCCTGGTTTCCGGAAAGAAATGTGCTTGGAAACTTCAGATATATGTCAGGACCTTCCATGAGAAAAAAATTCAAAATGGATGCATATCTGGCATACACGGATAATTTGGACAGAAACAACGGAGGACTGTTTGGCTGAGAACCTGAAAGAGAAGCTTCTGCTTCTTCATTTACAATTCATTGAAAAAAAAATCTCTTCTGAGAATATAAGAGGTGCAGTAAAAAAGGAATCGGATGCACTTTATTCCTTTGTTCTGAAAAAAAAGCTGAAGGATATTTTTCCCAGGGAAAAAGCTGAAAAGGCAGCCGTTCAGATTCTCGACAAAGCCGAAATGACAAAGGATATCGCAGAGACAGTGCAGAAAGTCATTCAGTGGAACTACGAGGTGCTGAAAGAGGAAAATGCATCCCTGAACACCTATCTTCAGAAGTCCGATTTTTTTCAGGCAGCCAAAAATTCACTGGGTTTCAAGGCTCTCAGGGTCAGGGTCGTGAATTTTGCTGTCCATTCAGCAGCATATTCCAGAATGATCTCAAGCATCATTTACGGAGCAATCAAGGATTTTATGATAAATGAAAATCCGATTGCCAAAGGGAATGCAGTGGCTTCTTCCATATTTAAAATGGGAACTGATTTTCTGAACAACCTTCCGGGGATGCAGGGAAATTTTGATGCGAAAATCACCGAGTTCATACGGCAGAATCTTTCCGGCAGGATTCAGCAGAGTGAAAAACTGATCCATTCGGAGCTGGAATCGGACAAGACAGATGAGATTTTCCAGGAAGTCTGGGACTTTCTCGGTTCACTGAAATTTTCAGATGCCGCAGAGCTTCTCCCGATCAAGGAACTGGAAAAATACATTCTCACCTCGCCTGAATTCTGGAATCATATCAAGTCTACTAAATTTCCAGAAAGAATGATTCTGGCAAACATTCGTGAGTTCTATTCCAGGTATGAAAACAGGACAGTGGAAGAAGTCGCAGAAGAAAACGGAATAAACAGAGAAAAGATTTCTGAATTCATTTCAGAGATGACTTCAGATGCGCTTGACAATGAAGCGTTCAGAGAGTTTGTTCTGCTGAGAGCAGAGGAAAATCTGAATGAGTTTTACAGTTCTCCCGAGGCTGTGTCTCTTTTGGGATAATATATCATTATTTTTTAATTCCAATATAAGCGTAATCTGTCACTGAACGGACAAAGATCCTGATTTCTTCAAGGTCTTTGCCCGGGTTCAGTCTTCCTTCCAGAATGAGCATTGCAATTCCGTGAATCATTGCCCATGCCGCCAGAGTTTTCTCCCTTGCATGACCGTCTTCAATAAATCCGTTTTTCTGCCCGTCACGTATGATTTCATGGAGCTGTCTGTACGTTCTTCTGGAAATAATTCTGAGAGCAGGATGATTTTTCTGATCAAGCCCAAGGCCGCCGAACATCAGTCTTGCATACTGTGAATTTTTTATAATGAATTTTACGTATGTCCATCCGAGAGCCCTGAATCTGCCGTCGAAGTCCTCTCCGGTTCTGGCAACTTCCTCTTCATAACTGGAAAAATACTTTTCAAATCCCTGTTCTGCAATGGCTGCCAGAAGAGCGTTCTTGTTTTCGAAATGATGATACGCTGCTGCATGGCTTACGCCTGCAATCACTGCAGCCTTTCGAAGCGAAAAATCCTCAAGGCTGCCTTTCTTCAGAAGTTCTGTTCCTGCATCGATCAGTTTTTTCTGTACAGAAATTCCCAGAGTCTTCAGAGGTCTCCCTGCTGTTTTTTTCTTCACTGGACGCGATGCAGATTTTTTTTTCATTACAGAATACTTTTCTTTATTGATGCGCCTTCAGGATGCAGATCCATTATTTCCTCAGACTCTTTAAGAAGGAGTGCAGCTCTTTCTGAAAGGAAAAGGGAAATACTCCTGACAGGAACCGAAATGCGTTGATCATTAC